>NZ_KB899567.1:0-124657 GCF_000378365.1 Megamonas rupellensis DSM 19944
TAAAAGATAGAACAGCTCCATCAATGCTAAAAGCAATAAAAAAATTAGTGAAAGTACTACCAAAAAAGGCATTAAAAACATTTACAACAGATAGAGGAAAAGAATTTGCATGTTATAAAGAAGTAGAAAAATTAAATATAAAAGTATATTTTGCAGATGCTTATGCAGCATGGCAAAGAGGTAGTAACGAAAATTCAAATGGGTTATTAAGAGAATATTATCCAAAGAAAACAGATTTAGGGAAAATATCTAATGATGATTTAATAGAAAAATTAATACTATTAAATAATAGACCAAGAAAATGTTTAAATTGGGATAATCCATTTAATTTATTTTTAAAAGAAGTGTCGCACTTGGATTGACAATTCATCTCATAAAAAAACTGCACCTCCAAAAGTTGTTTTTTGTCCAACTTTTGGGGTGCAGTTCAAAATTCTGTACTCTTTTTATTTAAACTCTAATTTTAAATTAACGCCAACTTCTTGAATGTTCATATACTTAGCCATTTGAATTTTTGCTTGAATGCAGGTACAATGAGCAGGATAAATAATATCGATATCTTGCTCTTTTAAATAATCAATAGTTTTTCTTAATTTATCATCGACTTTTAATAGATGAAAACCGCCAATAATACTGTGAATTTTTGTATTAGGAAATAAAGATTTACTATATTCGATAATATTACAAATTCCACTATGAGAACAAGCAGTTATGATAACTAATCCGTCTTTGCCTTTATAAACCATGGCGCTATCATCAAAATTTAAATCATCTTGCCATTGATTATCTTTAAAAACTTCTCCTACTTTTATGCGCTCAAATGGAAATTTAGTGGGAATTTCACTTAAAAATACAAGATTATTATCAATCCAATAAGGTTCTTTTGTAAGTATAGGCTCTAATTTATATGATAATTCATCAAAAGACATAGACATTCCAATATCTATATTATTTTTTCGTTTAGGATAAAGAATTTGAGTATGAGCTATTAATTTTGTCTTTTCTAGATTATATTTATGTAAAAGACTTTTTAGCCCACCAGTATGGTCGCTATGGCCATGAGATAAAACAATATAATCTAAGTTAGCTAAAGAAATATTCATTTTATTTGCGTTAGTTAAGAAAATGTCTGAATATCCTGTATCAAAAAGAATTTTTTTATTATCTAGTTCAATAAAATAACTAAGTGCAGGTTCACCTAAAAAATACTTATCAATAAAAGTATTATTATCTACTAAAACATTTAATATCAAAGAAATCACCTCTTTAAAATTAATAAAAATAAAAAGACATTCTCTTCTATATCAAATTTTAAATTAAAATTTATAAAAAAGAATGTCTTTATTTTATATATTACATATTTTTTACAGGAATAGGACCACGTGACATAGTGAGTGTACCAGTTCTAGCTACTTCGATTACTTCATAATCTGCAAGCATTTCACAAAGGGCATCAATTTTTGTATGGTCGCCAGTTAATTCGATAACGAGTGTTTCGCGATTGATATCAACTATTTTTGCACGGAAGATATTTACTATATTTACAATATCATTTCTAGTTATAGGGTCAGCTTTTACTTTTATCATCACAAGTTCACGATTGATTGAATCAATATGAGTCAAATTAACGATTTTAATTACATTAATGAGTTTATTGATTTGCTTCATAACTTGTTCTACTTCATTTTCACTATCAGCAGTCAAGACAAAGCTCATTCTAGTAACATGTTCTTCTTCTGTATAGCCTACAGATAAGGTATTGATATTAAATGAACGTCTGCTGATAAGGGAAACAATATGGCTCAATACTCCAGGAGTATCTTCAGCTAATAGTGTTAATTGATATTTCATTGTTCTGCCTCCAATACCATTTGATCAAGTCGTCCACCAGCGGGAACCATAGGGAATACATTTTCTTCATCAGGAATTAATATATCAATGAGACAAGCGCCATCACTATTGATGTAATTAGCTAATTGTTCATTGAATGTAGTTTTATTATCAATGCGATAACCATTTACACCCATAGCTTGAGCTAATTTTACTAAATCAGTTTTACCTCTTAATACGGAATGGGAATAATGATGATTGTAGAACATACGTTGCCATTGAGCAACCATGCCAAGCATATGGTTATTGAGTACTACTACTTTTATATCTAAATTATAATCAGCAACAGTAGCAAATTCTTGACAATTCATCATAATACTACCATCACCAGTAAATAAAACTACTTTTTTATCAGGATTTGCAAGTTTAGCGCCAATTGCAGCAGGAAGACCAAATCCCATAGTACCAAGTCCACCAGAAGTGATAAATTTGCGAGATTTTTGTAAATTGTAATATTGTGCTGCCCACATTTGATGTTGACCAACATCTGTTACTACAATAGTGTTTTCATCACAAATGTTACTGATATTAGTGATAATATTTTCAGGCATGATTAAATTTTCATCATCACGATATAATAAAGGATTGAAATGTTTCATTTCAAAGATGTAATCACGCCAAGGTTTATATTGATCTTTTAATTGTGCACCAATGATAGAAAGTTTAGCTGTGAACAAAGGTAAAGACCAACGTAAATCACCGACAACAGGATAATCTACATGTACATTTTTATTTATTTCCGCACTATCAATATCAAAATGAGCGATTTTGGCATTAGGGGCAAATTCAGAAACTTTACCAGTAACACGGTCATCAAAACGAGCGCCTAAAGCAATTAATAAATCACATTCCATTACTGCCATATTTGCTGTATAAGTACCATGCATACCTACCATGCCTAAGGATTCTAATTGGTCGCATGGAATAGAACCTCTACCCATAAGGCTTTCAACAACAGGAATGCCAGTTATTTCAGTTAATTGTTTGATATACGCAGAAGTATTTGAAGAAATAACGCCACCGCCGACAAATAAAACAGGTTTTTCAGCAGTTTTTACAGCTTCGATTAAAGTATCAATATCGTCTGTATTGCCATCTTTTTGTAATTTGTATCCACGAAGATTAACTTCTGTAGGATATTCAAAATCTATTTCAGCTTCAAATACATCTTTAGCAATATCAATGACAACAGGGCCAGGTCTACCAGTAGAAGCAATATGGAATGCTTCTTTAAATACTCGTGGTAAATCGCTAACTTTTTTTATTAAGTAATTATGTTTAGTTACAGGTGCTGTAATACCACATACATCGGCTTCTTGGAAAGAATCTTTACCAATTAGATGAGTAGCAACCTGTCCTGTAATACAAACGATAGGAATAGAGTCTATATTAGCTGTCGCAATACCTGTGATTAAATTGGCAGCACCTGGACCAGATGTAGCAAAACATACTCCAACTTTTCCACTAGAACGAGCATAACCGTCAGCAGCATGAATAGCACCTTGTTCATGTTTGGTTAGAATATGAGGAAATTTATTTTGATATAAAGCATCATATAATGTCAAAACAGCACCGCCAGGGTAACCAAAAACAAGATTTACATTTTCTTTTTTCAAACATTCAATAATTGCTTGAGCGCCGTTTATTCGCATGAATTTTTCCTCCTTTATATATGTAATCAAATATTTTGATAAAAAAAGAGATGCTTTGCAGCATCTCTTTTTGCTTTATATATCGCCGCTATTAATTGTTGATAAGTTTATCGGAATCATTCCAGCTATAAAGTTTACGAAGTTCAGCACCAACTTTTTCGCATTCATGTTCAGCTGCACGTTTACGCATAGCAAGGAAATGAGCACAACCAGTTTGGTTATCCATGAGCCAATCTTTAGCAAAAGTACCATCTTGAATATCAGAAAGAATTTTCTTCATAGCTTTTTTAGTATCTTCTGTAATGATTTTTGGACCAGTGATATAATCACCATATTCAGCAGTGTTGGAGATAGAATAACGCATACCAGCAAAACCGCTTTCATAGATAAGGTCAACGATAAGTTTCATTTCATGAATACATTCAAAATATGCATTACGTGGGTCATAACCTGCTTCAACTAATGTTTCAAAACCAGCTTGCATTAAAGCGCAAACACCACCGCAAAGAACAGCTTGTTCACCAAAGAGGTCAGTTTCTGTTTCAGTTTTGAAAGTTGTTTCAAGAACACCTGCTCTAGAGCAACCAAGACCATTTGCATAAGCAAGAGCTAAATCTAAAGCGTTGCCTGTAGCATCTTGATATACAGCAACAAGACATGGAGTTCCACGACCTCTTAAATATTCGCTTCTAACTGTATGACCAGGAGCTTTTGGTGCAATCATAGTAACATCAACATCTTTTGGTGGAACGATTTGATTGAAATGAATAGCAAAACCATGAGCGAACATGAGCATTTTACCAGCTGTTAAATTAGGTTCGATAGATTCTTTATACATTTTTGCTTGTTTTTCATCATTGATAAGAACCATGATAACATCTGCTTGAGCAGCAGCTTCAGCAGCTGTGAATACATCAAAACCTTGAGCTTCTGCTTTAGCCCAGGATTTACTTCCTTTGTAAAGACCTACAACAACATCTAAACCAGATTCTTTTAAATTTAACGCATGTGCATGACCCTGACTACCATAGCCGATGACAGCAATTTTTTTACCTTTTAATAAGTTAAGATTACAATCTTCTTGATAATAAATTTTTGCCATAATAAAAAATCTCCTTTTGTATCTTTTGTATTAAAAAATACTTTATAAATTTATGCAAACATGCATTAATATAATAAAAAAGTTCATCTCTTAAAAATATATATGAAATATATTTCTAAGGGACGAACTTTTTAAATCCGTGGTACCACCCAAATTTTGCTAATAATAGCAACACTCAGAATACATTTATAATAATTAATTGATAACTATAATATACAAATGTATTTTCCAATAACGAGGAAAAGCCGTTTTGACTTACTAAGTATAATTACTTTTCAGTCAAAATCCTCCCAGATGATGTTCACTATAACATCACACTGATTTGCACCAACCATCAGCTCTCTGTAGCTTTTTGCTATAAGTTACTTGTCTGTTCATAGGATTTATTATATTTGATTTCATGTTTACAACTTTACGATATGTATACATTAAACTATTCTGTTAAATTTGTCAAGTGTTTTTTATTTATTAACTTTTTCTATTTAACTAAAAGCATGATTATTAAGGCTATTTGTAAATTGTAAAATTGTAATTAATATTGAATGAATTTTAGCAGTTATTTATATTAAGGTATTTTAAATATGGTAGAATGAAATTAATAAAGTAGTAAATTTATTAATTTAAAAATTTTAGGAGAAATTATTTTATGATTTATTGGTCGAATGAAAATGGTGAAGGTAGTTTTCAAAGTAAATTTTTTCAAGATGATGAACATAAGCATAAATTAAGCATTTATATAAATGACGATAAGTTAAAAGAATGTGCTGAAAAATGTGTAGAGTCTTTTAATAATCTCACAGATAATATGATAGATGAAATTTGCACACAACTTTGGGAAAATGTAAAAGATGAATGTACATTATCAAAGATAAATGATGTTCGTGAAATCTTGAATTATTGTTGGTTTGAGGCTTTATATGTGGATATGATAAATGATGATGATGAAATAGCTTATGCTGTCGAAGGTGAAGGCGATTGGGGTACAGAAGTTGGTTTTGTTATAAGAGATAATAAAGTAATTTATGCAGGCGTTGATTATCTAGATTATATAAAAAATGTATGAGAAAAATTTAATGATTAAAAGCATAAATTTAACTATAAATTTTAAAAATTTTATGATAAATATTTTATCTAAGTAATAAATTTTAGTAATAAAGATGTAAATATAAAAATTTTTACAATTATCGTGCTATAGTGTTATAATTATGCTTAAAATAATTAAATTTGTTAAAGAAAGGTTTGAAGTTATGGGGGCTTTAAAAGAAATTCAACCGATAAAAACAGGCTTAAAAGGAGAAATTTTAATACCTGGAGATAAATCAGTATCACATCGCAGTGTAATGTTTGCTGGTCTTTGTGATAGTGAAGTAAAAATCACTAATTTTTTACATGCAGCAGATTGTATGTCTACTGTTAATTGTATGAGAGCTTTAGGTGTAAAAGTTAAAGAATTAGATGAAAATACTTTGATTGTAAAAGGTAATGGTTTTCATGGACTTCAAGAACCACAAAGTATAATTGATGCTGGAAATTCAGGCACAACACTTCGTTTAATGATGGGAATATTGGCAGGTCAAAAATTTTTAACTACTTTTACAGGTGATGCTTCACTTAGTCGTCGTCCTATGGGAAGGGTAATTAACCCATTGAGCCAAATGGGGGCTAATATTGTAGGAAGAAAAGAAAATAAATTATTGCCTATAACTATAATTCCTGCAAAAGAAAGTTTACAAGGCATTGATTATCAAATGCCAATGGCTAGTGCGCAGGTGAAATCTGCTATTTTACTCGCTGGCATGAATGCTGAAGGCAAAACTACAGTAACTGAGCCATATACTTCTAGAGATCATACAGAACGTATGCTTGAAGGTTTTGGCGTAAAATTAGAAAAATCTGGCACAAGTATAACAATTAGTAAAGTGGAAAAAATGACAGCTCCAAAAGAAATTCATGTACCAGGTGATATTTCTTCAGCTGCTTTTTGGCTTGTAGCTGGTTCAATTATTGAAGATAGCGATATTATCTTAAAAGATGTAGGTATAAATGAAACACGTACAGGAATTATTGATGTATTAAAAGCTATGGGAGCTAATATTGAACTTTTAAATGTTCGCGATGAAGTAGAACCTATTGCTGATATTCGTGTGCGTTATGCTAAATTACATGGCACAAGTTTTGGTGCAGACATCATGCCTAGACTCATTGATGAAATTCCTATTATCACTGTAGCTAGTATGTTTGCAGAAGGTGAAACTATTATTACAGGTGCTGGCGAATTACGTGTAAAAGAAACAGATAGATTGCAAGTTATCACAGATGAATTTAACAAAGTTTGTCCATGCATAAAAGGAACTCAAGATGGTTTAATCATCACTGGCGGTCAAAGAAATAATTTACAAAAAGCTGTATGTAATTCTCATGATGATCATAGAATTGCCATGGCACTTGCAATATTAGGAGCTAGCGGTGTAGGTATTGAAATTGAAAATAGTGAATGTGTAAATATTTCCTATCCAACTTTTTATGAGATATTAACTCGTTTTGAATAATTTATAAATTTTATATAGGTGAGAATGATGAAGAAATCTGTAATTGCTATTGATGGTCCAGCGGGAGCAGGTAAATCTACCATAGCGAAAATGGCAGCTAAAAAATTAAATTATATTTATATTGATACTGGTGCGATGTATAGAGGTGTAGCTTGGCTTGTATTGCAAAAATATCAAGTGCCTGTAAATACAGCACAAGTTTTATCTGTAATTGAAGATATTAATATACGATTGGCGTATGATGATAATGGAAATATGCTCATTTTTGTAAATGAACAAGATGTAAGTACAGCGATTAGAACACCAGAAGTAACAGCTTTAGTATCACAAGTAGCAGCAATTAGTGAAGTTCGTCAAAAAATGGTAGAACTTCAACGTAAAATAGCACAAGATGGCTCTGTATTGATGGATGGTAGAGATATTGGAACATGTGTACTTCCTAATGCTGATTTAAAAATTTATTTAACAGCTTCTGCTGATGAAAGAGCAAATCGTAGAGCTAAAGAAATGAGAGAAAAAGGCTATGATGTAGATGTAGAAGAAATAAAAAAAGATATTATAGCTAGAGATGAAGCTGATATGCAAAGAGAAGTTTCTCCATTGAAAAAAGCAGACGATGCTATTTTATTAGATACAACAAAAATGACTATTGATGAAGTTTTACAAGAGATTATAAGACTAGCTAATGCTTAAGGCTATTTTTGTGAATTTATAATTTGAGGATTTTTAATTATGTTATATGGATTACTTAGAATAATATTTACATTTATTTATTCTGTTATTTTTCCTACAACAGTCAAAGGAAAAGAAAATATACCTAAAGAAGGAGCTGTAATTTTAGCTGCTAATCATTTAAGCAACTGGGATCCTCCACTAGTAGGAACGTTCATACCTCGTCATTTGGCTTATATGGCTAAAGAAGAGTTGTTTAAAGTGCCGATATTGAAAAATATTTTAGAAAATGTGCATACTTTTCCTGTAAAAAGAGGTGCTTCAGATAGAGCTGCAATAAAAACAGCATTGCAGATGTTAGAAGCAAAAGAGTGTATATGTATGTTTCCTGAAGGTACTAGAAGTAAAGATGGAAAATTACACAAGGGTGCACCAGGAGTAGCACTCATTGCCGCAAAATCAAAAGCGACAGTTATTCCTGTAGCAATACAAGGAACATTTAAATTAAGACCGTTTAGAAAAATAACTTTAATTTATGGAAAACCTATGACTTTTGAAGCAGAAAAAGTGGATAAAGAAAATTTACAAGAATTTACTGAAAAAATAATGCAAGAAATTGCGTCAATGCTAAAAAATAAAGTAGAATAAAGATAGCATAGTATGGTATACTATATGGTAAGCTTAGTAATATAATTTTTGATGGTGATAAATTTTGGAAGTAATTTTAGCTGACGATTATGGATTTTGTTATGGTGTAAAAAGAGCAATAAAAACTGCTAAAGATAATAAAGATTTATCAAAAAAAGTTTGCACTTTAGGACCAATAATTCATAATCCGCAAATGGTGAAAGCATTAGCTGATGAAGGTATCGGAATAGTAGAATCAGTTGATGAAATGGAGAATGGGAAAATAATAATTCGCTCTCATGGTGTAGGTCCAAGCATATATGATGCGATAAAAGCAAAAGGGCTAGAGCTTGCAGATGCTACTTGTCCACATGTTAAGAAAGCTCAAATGTCAGCCAAAACGCTAGCTGATGAAGGCTTCAAAGTTATTATTATAGGCGAAAAAAATCATCCTGAGGTAAAAAGTATTAAAGAGTGGGCTGGTAAAAATTCATTAGTTATTGGTTCACAAGAAGAAGCTGAAAATATAGCTTTTGTATCTAAATTGGGTATTGTAGCGCAAACAACATTTTCAGTAAAAGCCTTTAGTGAGATTGTTAATATTTTATTAACTAAATCTTATGATATCAGGATTTTAAGAACAATTTGCACAGCCACAGATAAACGTCAGTCTGCTGCGATAAAATTATCTAAAGAAGTAGATATGATGATTGTTGTTGGTGGTCGCAATAGTGCTAATACAACTCGATTAGCGCAATTATGCACCGAGCATTGTGTAACACATCATATAGAAACGGTTGATGAATTACATGATGATTGGTTCAATAATATTAAAAAAATTGGTATTACAGCAGGTGCATCTACACCTGACTGGATTATCAAGGAGGTATATGAAAAGTGCAAGACATGGCAAGCTTATTAGCAGAAGAATCTATGAAGGAATTTAATCCACATGAAGTTATAGAAGGTACTGTGGTTTTAGTTAACCGTGATGAAGCGTATGTTGATATCGGTTATAAAACAGAAATTCCTATCGCAAAAAAAGAATTGGCTTATCCAGAACCAGAAGCTGCTACAGATGTAGTTAAAGTTGGCGACAAAATTAACGTATATGTAGTTGCTTTAGGCGGAGAAAATGGATTAATTCTTTCCAAAACTCGTGCAGACCGTTTAGTTGCATGGGAAAAAGTAGAAAAAGTTAAAGAAGAAAAACAAATCATTGAAGTAGAAATTCTTCAGGTTGTAAAAGGTGGTTTACTCACTACTGCTTTTGGTCTTCGTGGATTTATTCCTGCTTCTCAGATTGCACTTCATTTTGTCAAAGATTTAAATGAATTTGTAGGTCAAAAAGTTGAAGTTGAAATTATGGAAGCAGACCCTAAAAAACAACGCCTCGTTCTTTCTCGTCGTAGCGTTCTTGAAGCACAACGTGAACAAAAACGTGAAGAAGCTTTAGCAAGCATTGTTGAAGGTGAAAAACGTACAGGTGTTGTAAAACGTTTAGTAGATTATGGTGCATTTATTGATATCGGTGGTGTTGATGGACTTGCACATATCTCTGATCTTTCTTGGGATCATATCAAAAATCCAGCAGACGTATTATCCGTTGGTCAAGAAGTAGAAGTTTTAGTAAAAGCTTTTGACCCAGAAACAAAACGTATTTCTTTAAGCATTAAAGATACTG
Source organism: Megamonas rupellensis DSM 19944 (assembly GCF_000378365.1). Lineage (NCBI taxonomy): Bacteria > Bacillati > Bacillota > Negativicutes > Selenomonadales > Selenomonadaceae > Megamonas > Megamonas funiformis. Next base: position 10,177 of record NZ_KB899567.1, read on the forward strand.
TTCGTGATCCTTGGTTCGATAAAGCAGAAAAATATCCAGTAGGTTCTTATGTAAAAGGCAAAATCGTAAAATTAACAGATTTTGGTGCATTTATGGAAATTGAACCTGGTTTTGATGGTTTAATTCGTATGCGTGAACTTTCTCCAAAACACATTACAAAAGCTTCTGAAGCTGTAAGTGTTGGCGATGAAGTTACTGTAAAAGTTATTCATGTAGATATGGATAATAAAAAAGTTGCTCTTAGCATTACAAAAGTGCAACAAGACGCTGAAAAAGCTGAATATCAAGATTTCTTAGCAAAACAAGATAACACAGCTGTTACAATTGGCGACGAAGTAAACGAATAATTTTATTTAATATCAAAAATAAAAGGTAAAAAGAGTGGTGTAAATCATCACTCTTTTTTTCTGATTTAATAAATTGTATAATTAACATAAAATAAGATAAAAGAGGTGATTTGATTGGCTAAAGGCGGTATCATATCGGCTATACATCAAGGAAGTTTAGCTGAAGAATTAGAATTAGTACCTGGTGATAAAATAATATCTATAAATGAACAAGAATTGACAGATATTATTGATTTAAGTTTTGCTTTAGCAGATGAAGAAATTGAAATGTTAATAGAACATGAAAATGGAGAGCAAGAAATAATTGCTTTTGAAAAAGATATAGATGAAGAGCTTGGGGCAGAATTTGAATCAGCTGTATTTGGTAAAATTCGCCAATGTGCTAATAATTGTTATTTTTGTTTTGTGGATCAAGTAGCTCCTAATATGCGTGATTCCTTATATATAAAAGATGACGATTATCGTTTATCTTTCCTTTATGGGAATTTTGTTACCATGACGAATATGGGACCTCGTGATTTAGAGAGAATACACAGATTACATTTATCACCATTATATATTTCTGTGCATACAACTAATCCAAAACTTCGTGGAGAAATGCTCAGAACAAAACGTGGTGAATTAATTATGGAACAATTGGCTAAATTAAATGAGGCTGATGTGGAATATCATACACAAGTGGTATTATGTCCAGGGTTAAATGATGGCGCGGAATTAGATAGAACAATTCAAGATATCATCAGTATGCAGCCATATGCAAAAACTTTAGGTATTGTACCAGTAGGTCTTACTAAATTTAGAGAAAATTGTTATCCACTTAAAACATTTGATGCACAAGGCGCTAAAAAAGTCATCGAACAAGTACGTCATTGGCAAGAAAAAATGCGTAAACAAACAGGTAAAAATTTTATCTATTTAAGTGATGAATTTTATCTGTTAGCTGGTGAACCGTTGCCAAAAGCTGAAGAATATGATGGTTTTCCACAGCTTGATAATGGTATAGGTCTTACACGTAATTTTATTGAACAATGGAAAGAGACAGAGATTAATCCAAATAATTATCAAAAACCTTTAAATTTAGATATTATCTGTGGAAAATCAGCAGGAAAAGTGATTAAAAATTTAGTTGATGAATTGAATATAGATAATTTAAATGCCAATGTATTAGCTTTAGAAAATGAATTTTTTGGTCATGAAGTAACTGTTACAGGATTATTGACAGGTCAAGATATTATAAAAAATCTAAAGCAGAATAAAGCTAATAGAGATGGTATTATTATTCCAAGCTGTGCACTTCGTGAAGGTGAAGATATTTTCTTAGATGATTATACTTTAGAGGATATTAAAAAAGCTTTTCCTGATGAAGAAGTTAAAGTTGCTAGCGATGCCATTATGTTAAAGAATTTGTTAGCTGATTGGTACAATATAAAATGTGAACGAAGCAAAGCTATTTATACATGGCAATCAAATGCTAGCTATACAAAATAATGATGACAGTATATAATAAATGAGTTTTGCAAAATAATATTATTGATGAGGTGAAGAATTTGAGTAAACCAATAGTAGCTATTGTAGGACGCCCTAATGTAGGTAAATCTACGTTTTTTAATCAAATAGGTAAAAAGAGAGTATCCATTGTTGAGGATTTTCCAGGTGTTACTAGAGATAGAATTTATATGGACGCTGAATGGTTAAATCATCAATTCACAATGATTGATACTGGCGGGATTGAACTTGAAAATGACGGCGAAGGTAAAATTTTAGCTTCCATGCGTCAACAAGCACGTCTAGCAATTGAAGAAGCTGATGTAATTGTATTTATGGTTGACGGTCGTACAGGAATGACTCATGATGATGAAGAAATAGGTCATATCTTAAGAAATACAAGAAAACCTGTTATTGTCGCTGTAAATAAAATTGACAGTCCAAAACAGCATTTAGATGTATATGAATTTTATAATTTAGGACTTGGCGAGCCAATCGGTATTTCTGCTGCAAATGCTTTGAATGTAGGCGATTTATTAGATGAAATAGTAGCTAATTTCCCTAAAGATTTAGAAGATGATATCGAACATGATGAAATTCGCATTGCCGTTATTGGTAGACCAAATGTAGGTAAATCTTCTTTAGTAAATGCCTTATTAGGTCAAGAACGTGTAATCGTAAGTGATGTAGCAGGAACTACTCGTGATGCTATTGATACAAAATTTGATGATGGCAATACACATTTTACTTTGATTGATACTGCTGGTATGAGACGTAAAGGTAAAATTGATATGCCTATCGAGCGTTATAGCGTAATGCGTTCTCTTCGTGCTGTAGATAGAGCAGATGTAGTTTTAATGGTAATTTCAGCTCCTGAAGGTGTAACAGAACAAGACAAAAAAATTGCAGGTTATGCTCATGAATCTGGTAAAGGTTGTATCATTGTTGTCAATAAATGGGATTTAATTGAAAAAGATGATAAAACTTCTTTGCGTTTTACTGAAGATATTCGTGATGAACTTGGATTTTTACAATATGCACCAGTTTTATACACTTCTGCACTTACAAAACAGCGTGTACATCGTGTAGTTGACCTTGTAAAATATGTAGCTGAACAACAAGCTATGCGTGTACAGACAAGTGTATTAAATCAATTAGTAATGGACGCTGTTTCTATCAATCCACCACCATCTCATAAAGGTAAACAATTAAAAATTTACTTTATGACTCAAGCTGATATTAAACCACCAAAATTCTTGGTATTTGTTAATGACCCAGAATTGATGCATTTTTCCTATTTGCGTTTCTTAGAAAACAAACTAAGAGAAAGTTTTGGTTTTGAAGGAACTCCTCTTAAATTAGTAGTTCGTGGAAGAAAAGAGGAAGATGATGAATAATGGAATTTAATTTTCTTATAGTAATAATCTGTAGTTATGTCATTGGTTCTATTCCAAGTGGCTTGGTTTTAGGAAAAGGAATTTGGCATGTAGATTTACGTGAACATGGTAGTAAAAATATTGGTGCTACTAATGCTTGGCGTACTTTAGGAAAATTTCCTGGATTTGTCATATTTTTAGCTGATTTGATAAAAGGCTTATTAGGCGTGTATCTAGGTATAACTTTAGTTGGTAGCTCTATGGCTATGATTTTAGGTGGTATATTAGCAATAGTAGGTCATTCTGCCTCTATATTTTTAAAATTAAAAGGTGGAAAAGGCGTAGCAACAGGACTTGGTGTATTGATTATGTTGATGCCAAAAGTATCTGTTTGTGTCTTTTTTATTTGGCTTATAATTGTAATGATTAGTAAATATGTATCACTTGCTTCAATCGTTGCAGCAGCTTTTGTACCAATCTTAGCCTATGCTTTTGATATGCCTATGGAGTTTGTCATTTTCGGTATAGTAGCAGCTATATTTGTTATTTACCGCCACAAAACAAATATAGTACGTCTTTTAAATGGAAATGAAAATAAAATAAAAGCAGGTCATAGATAATTTATCTAAAACTTAATAATACCCTTTGCTATTATGGCGATAAAATGATATAATGTCTGCTATAAAAAGAATATTATCCATTGTAAAAGTACGGAGGATTTAATAATGACAAAAAAAGATTCAGGATACTATTTAGTAAAAGAAGATATTTTACCTTCTGCAATCAAAAAAACAATCAAGGTAAAAGAAATGTTACGTCGTCATGATAATATGACTATAAATGATGCCGTTTCTAAAATGGGTTTAAGCCGTAGTGCTTATTATAAATATAAAGACTTTGTTTTACCATTTTATGAAGCAAGTATCAATAAAATTGTTTCTGTTTCTTTTGTTCTTGATAATAAACAGGGAGTACTTTCTAATGTGTTAAATATGATTTCTGAAGATAAAGGAAACGTATTGACTATTAACCAAGGTATTCCTCTTCAAGGAGTAGCAGTAGCAACAATTTCTATTGAAACTAAAAATATGAATATTGACCTTGAAGCATTGCTCGATAAATTGCGTCTTGTGAACGGCGTAAGACGTTTAGAGGTTATTGGTCAAGTTTAAAAGTCTAGTCTTGAGAGAGGGATATTTATGGCAAAGAAGATAAAATTAGGTTTATTAGGTTGTGGCACAGTAGGTACAGGTGTTTTAAAAGTTTTACAAGAAAATTATCATGATATCAGAGCAAAAATTGGCAATGATATCGAAGTGAGCAAAGTTTTAGTTCGCAATTTAAACAAAAAACGTGATTTTAATGGAGATGTTGTTTTTACAGATAATATTGATGATATTTTAAATGATGAAAGCATTGATATTGTTGTAGAATTATTAGGTGGCATACATCCAGCACGTGAATATATGTTAAAAGCTATGGAAAATGGTAAACATGTAGTTACTGCAAATAAAGATGTTTTAGCACAGTTTGGTAAAGATATGTTTGATGCAGCTGAAAAACATGATGTAGATTTTATGTTTGAAGCAAGTGTAGCAGGTGGCATACCGATTATCACTCCATTAAAACAATGTTTAACTGCGAATAAAATCACAGAATTAATTGGTATTGTAAATGGTACAACTAATTACATGTTAACTAAGATGACAGAGCAAGGTATGGATTATGATACTGCATTAGCAAGAGCTCAAGCTAAAGGCTATGCAGAAGCAGATCCTACAGCCGATGTCGCTGGTTTAGATGCCGCTAGAAAAGCAGCAATTTTATCTTCTATTGCATTTAATACACGCGTAAGTTTAGAAGATGTAAAAGTAGAAGGTATTACTAACATTACACCTGAAGATATAACTTACGCTAAAGAATTAGGCTATATTATAAAATTATTGGCTATAGCTAAACATACAGAAGATGGTATAGATGTTCGAGTTCATCCGACATTTATTGATAAAGATCATCCATTGGCTTCTGTTCGCAATGTGTTTAATGCTATATTTATTCATGGTAACGCTGTCGGCGATACTATGTTTTATGGTAAAGGAGCAGGTGAAAGACCAACTGCTTCAGCCGTTTTAGCAGATATTATTGATGTAGCACGTGATATGGGTAAAGATCGTTTTGGTAAAATACGTTGTACTTGTTATGAAGAAAAGAAATTATGCCCACCAGATAAAGTTTTATCAGGATATTATATTCGCTTATTAGTTGAAGATAAACCTGGTGTATTAGGTGCGATTGCTACAGCTTTTGGTGAAAGCAATGTAAGTTTATATTCTGTAATTCAAAAACGCAGAGTAGGGGAATTTTCTGAAATAGTAGCAATTACTCATAATGTAAATAATAATCAAATTGAAGACCTCAAAGTTCGTTTAAATAATTTAGATGTAGTACATGAAATTTCTAATATTATCCGAGTAGTAATGTCTCAGGAGGCTTAATTATGAGTGATTTTGTCAAGGTAAGAGTTCCAGGAACTACAGCCAATTGTGGTCCTGGTTTTGATGTTATGGGTATTGCCTGTAGTATTTATAATGAATTGGAATTAAAACTCTTAGAAGAAAAAAATTTATGTATAGAAATTTATGGAGATGGAGCAACAAATATACCATGTGATGAAAGAAATATGGTATGGCGCTCTATAGAAAAGTTATTAGCCAAAGCTCACTTGGAGAAAAAATATCAAGGGGCACATATAAAAATGACAAATAATGTGCCGCTATCACGTGGTCTTGGCAGTAGTGCAACTGCTATAGTAGCGGGATTATTTGCAGCTAATGTATTTTTGAATAATAGATTTTCTATACAGGATATATTTGAGTTAGCTACTGAGATTGAAGGACACCCTGATAATGTAGCACCTGCTTTGTTTGGCGGAATAACAGTCAGCACAAAAACTGATTATAAATTAGAATATGTATCTTTTATGCCAAATTTTGATTTAAAAATGGTAGTGGCTATACCTGATTTTTATTTACCAACTAAAAAAGCTAGAGCAGCTTTAAAACAAGAAGTGCCATTAAAAGATGCTATTTTTAACATTGGTCATACAGCTATGATTATTGCAGCTATTTGTCAAGGAAAAATAGAAGCTTTAAAAGGTGCTTTTGCAGATAAATTACATCAACCATATAGAGCAGATTTAATTCCTGGTATGTATGATGTATTTGCAGCAGCAAATTCTAAAGGTGCACTTGGTACAACTATAAGTGGAGCAGGTCCAACACTTATTGCTTATACGATAGAAAATGGTGAAGAAATCGGTAAAGCAATGGTTGAGGCTTTTGCAAAACATAATATTAGCTCTAAATACTTAGTATTAGATATTGATAATAAAGGTGCTATGGTAATAGAATAAATTAAAATAAAACCCAGTAGATATTATATCTAACTGGGTTTTTTTATAAGTAGGTGATTTTAAATTATGAATGAAATGGAATTTTCACAGAAGATAGATGATTTAGGTGGCACTTTATATATTGTAGGTGGCTGGGTGCGCGATAAAATACGAGGTGTTATTCCTAAGGACAAAGATTTTGTCATTTGTCGTGTAAAAGAAGATGATTTTAAGCAAAATTTTCCAAAGGCAAAAAAAGTAGGAAAATCTTTTCCTGTGTATTTAGTAAAAATTGAAGACAAAGAATGTGAAGTAGCTTTTGCCCGTAAGGAAAGAAAAACAGGTATAGGTTATACAGGTTTTATTGTAGATTATGATGAAAAAGTAACGATTGAAGAAGATTTATATCGTAGAGATACGACTATGAATAGTATTGCTTATCGTGTGCGTGATGGAGAAATAATTGATCCATATAAAGGACGAGAAGATATTGAAAAAAAATGTATCAAAGCAGTATCACATCATTTTAAAGAGGATCCTGTAAGAGCGCTTCGAGCTGCGCGTCAGGCTTGTGAATTAAATTTTAAAATCAATGAAGATACTGTAAATTTGATGCGAGCATGTAGAGAGGAAATAAAATCAGAGCCACAAGAACGCATTTTTAATGAATTGCAACGTGCGTTAAAAACAAAAAAACCCTCAATATTTTTCCGCAGTTTAGTGAAAGCGGATTTATTGGAAATCTTATTTCCTGAAATCTATGCGTTGATTGGAAAAACTCAACCTGTAGCATTTCATCCAGAAGGTGATGCGTTTGAGCATACTATGGAGATTGTGGATTTAGTTGCTGATATGACAGATGATGTCGCTGTGCGTTTTGCAGGTCTTGTGCATGATTTGGGCAAAGGTGTAACGCCAAAAGAAATGTTACCTCATCATTATGGACATGAAGAAAAAGGTTTAGCAGTATTAAAAGCATGGAATAAACGTATGACGCTTCCTAAAAAATGGCTGCAAGGTGGATTATTTGTCATCAAAGAACATATGCGAGCAGCTAGACTAGGAAAAGTAGGAAAAATTGTCGATTTTTTATTGACGGTAGAGAAAAATCCTTTAGGCTTTGCTGGCTTTAATTGTGTGATTTTGGCAGATAGTAAATCATTGCCCTATTATTTAGCAGATTATCATAGTTATCTCCAAAAAATTCATAGTGTATCTATGAAAAATTGTCCAGTAAATTTGAAAGGCAAAGCGATTGGTGATTGGATAAGAAATGAGCAAATTAAATTATTTAAGCAGAATATAGAAGTAGAAGCTTAGAAAATTTTACAAAGATTTAACATTTCTCATATTTAATTTTCTTATTTTTATACTATAATATTATTAAAGGCAAAATTAATCTATTATTAAAGTAGATAATAAATAAAATTTATAAATACAGCATTCTAAGTTGTGAAACGAAGAATGCTATTATTTTTGTCTATTTTAGTAAAAAGATTGTATTTTGTAATATTTTTGTAAAATAGTGAAAGAAAAACGAGGGGATATATAGAATTTAGCATAAAAAAATATTATACTTAAAACAGAGTAGGAGGGATTTAGATGTATGGTATTGTAGATATTGGTTCAAATACAATGCGTCTTGTTATTTATAAAGTAGAAGGTGGTAAACCAAGAGTACTTTTAAATAAAAAAGAAATGGCAGAATTAGCATCATTTATTCAAGATGGTATGATGGTAGCAGACGGTATCAATAGAGCTTGCTATATCTTGGATAGTTTTAATTTATTAGCTAAAGATTTAGGTGTAAATAATTTACATGTTTTTGCTACTGCATCTTTAAGAAATATTTCTAATAGCCAAGCAGCAGTTAGTGAAATTGAAGATAGAACAGGATTAGCTATTAATTTATTAAGTGGTGCTCAAGAAGCTGAATATGATTTTGTTGGTGCAGCTAGAACTATTGATTTAAAAAGTGGTTTATTAGTAGATATTGGTGGCGGTAGTACAGAATTAGTTATGTATAATAATATGCAAATACAAAATTCTATAAGCTTACCAATCGGTTCTTTAAGCATGTATACAAAATTTGTAAAACATTTATTCCCAACAAAAAAAGAACGCAAAAAAATTGAAGAATGCGTAAGAGAAATGATAGTTCGTTACGATGTAGACCAATGGGGCGATTGTCCATATGTTTGCGGTGTAGGTGGAACTATTCGTAATGTAGATAGATTAAATAGTTATTTTTATGATTTAAGTAAAAATAATCGTTTTGTCATTGCTGACAATTTAAATTGGATGGTTAAAAAACTAGAAAATCGTGAAAATAAAAAATTAGTACCTCGTGAAACTTTAGAAATATTATTAAAAGTCGTACCTGAACGTGTGCGTACAATTATGCCAGGTATGATAATCTTAAATACTATTGTTAAATATTTTAACGTACAAAGCATTTATGTAAGTCGTGCAGGTGTACGTGAAGGATATTTATATAAGCAAGTATTAACTAAAGAGGGAGAACAGAATGCATAAAAAGATAGATACATCATATACACAAAATAGAGAATTATCATGGCTTCGTTTTGATGATAGAGTATTAGAAGAAGCTATAGATGAAAATGTGCCTCTATATGAAAGACTAAAATTTATAGCAATTTATGCTAGTAACTTAGATGAATTTTATCGAGTACGCGTAGGCAGTCTATGTGAAATGGCTTCTGTGGATACAAATGGTTTTGATAATAAAAGCTTTATGACACCAAGTCAGCAGTTAGATAAAATCTTTGTAGCTACAAAACAATTAAATCAAAAAGCTGATAAAATTTTTGCAACTGTAGAAAAACAGCTTAAAACATACGGCATCGAACGTAAAAAAGTAAAATCTTTAAATCAAAAAGATAAAACTTATGTTAAAACATATTTTGACAATCAAATTAGCCCATTCTTATCTCCACAAATTATAAATGTAAGACATCCATTTCCTCATTTATTAAATAAAGCGTTATATGTAGGTATAATTTTAACACGCAAAAAGAAAAAGGTTTTTGGAATTATTCCAGTACCTAGCAATTTACCTAAAATCGTATATATACCAAATAAATCTAAAATTCGCTATGTGATGACAGAAGATATCATAGCTACATATGCTGATAAAATTTTTGATGGCTATGAAGTAGAAAATACAGCAATTTTATCTGTTACTAGAAGTGCAGATATTAGCTTAGATGATGAGCGATTAGATTTAGGAGAAGATTTCTTAGAACATGCACGTGAAGTCTTATTGAAAAGACAAAGACTTGCACCTGTTCGTTTAGAAATAGAGGGCAATATAGATTCAACAATGATGAAATATGCCACAGAACAATTTAAAATCACATCAAAACAAATTTTTATCTATAAATCTCCTATCAATAAATCTTATATTTTCAGCTTAGGTAGTAAATTTAATGAAGAACAGAAAAATAGCTTGATGTATCCACCATTTGAACCATCTCATATCTGCTGTGTTCCTGAAAATGCTAGTGTGATGGATTATGTGGCAAATAATGATGTAATGTTACAATATCCATATCAAAGCTTTGATATTTTCTTAAAATTCATTAAAGAAGCTGTAACGGACGAAAAAGTATTTGCTATAAAGATTACTTTATATCGTGTAGGTAGTCATAGAGCTCAATTGATGAATTATTTATCAATGGCAGCTAAAATGGGTAAAGATGTAACTGTTTTGATGGAACTTAGAGCTCGTTTTGATGAAGAAAATAATATAAACTGGGCAGAATTTTTACAAGATGCTGGCTGTAAAGTTATTTATGGTATGGAAGGCTATAAAGTTCATTCCAAAATTTGCTTAGTTATGAAACAAGATAAAACAGGCATAAAATACTTTACACAAATAGGTACAGGTAACTATAATGCTTCTACATCTTCTTTATATACAGATATTTCCTTGATAACTAGCAATGAAGATATAGGTAAAGATGCTGTAGAATTTTTCCAGAATATGGGTATTGATAATCTCTATGGAGAATATAAAAATCTATTAGTAGCACCTGTTAGTCTAAAAAATACTTTATTAGATTTAATTAAAGAAGAAATTGAAAAAGCTAAAGCTGGAGAAGAAACAAGCATTTTCTTAAAAATGAATTCTTTGACAGATAGACAATTAATAGATGCATTAAAAGAAGCTTCTCAAGCTGGCGTTAAGATAAAAATGATTATTCGTGGTATTTGCTGTATTTTACCAGGAATAGAAGGAAAAACAGATAATATTGAAGTTATAAGTGTAGTAGGTAGATTTTTAGAGCATTCTCGTATTTTCTGCTTCGGTACAGGCGAAAATATGAAAATGTATATAGCTTCTGCTGACTGGATGACTAGAAATACAGAAAATCGTGTAGAAATAGCTGCACCAATTTATGACCAAAAAATAAAAAATAGCATTTATGATACTTTACGCATAATGTGGAAAGATAATCTTAAAGCTAGAATTTTATGTAGCGATGGAACATATAAAAAGCCTGAAATAAAAGAAGGCGATGAATTGATCGATTGTCAAAATTATTTGCGTCATGAATATAAAGTTGGACGAAAAATAAAACTTTAAGTTAAAAATAAAACCTCCACTATTGTTTTGCAATAGTGGAGGTTTTTTATATTTCGATTTTATTTTTTGAAAATAGTAGATTTGAAATAAACTATAGCCCAAAAGATAGTGATGATGACACCAGCAGGATAAGTAATGCTAGTTGGTAAACCAAAACCTTCAGGAGCTTGGAGGATATAAGTGAAAGTAACCATAGTCATAAAAATGGCAGGAATTACAGCGATATAATGTTGCCAACCACCTTTATTTTGTTTCCAAAGATACATTGCACCTGTCCAAAGAGCAATCATAGCTAATGTTTGGTTTGCCCAAGAGAAATAACGCCAAATGATATCAAAATTCATTTGAGATAAGATGCCACCGATACCAAGAAGTGGAATAGATAAAGCTAAACGTTTTGTATAAGAAACTTGATCGATTTTGAACCAATCAGAAAGTGTATAACGAGCGCTTCTGAATGCAGTATCACCAGAAGTGATAGGACAAGCGATAACACCAATCATAGCTAAAATACCACCGACAGTGCCTAATGTACCAAAGGATACATCATAAACAACGCCACCAGGACCTGCACTAGCGATAGCAGCAGCTAATCCACCAGTTGTTTCATAGAAAGCGATACCAGCAGATGCCCAGATAAGAGCGATAATACCTTCAGCTACCATAGCACCATAGAAAACAACGCGACCATTTTTTTCTTCTTTCATGCAACGAGCCATGAGTGGAGATTGTGTAGCATGGAAACCAGATGTAGCACCGCAAGCAACAGTGATAAACATTAATGGCCAAATAGGTAAATCTTTTGGATGAAGATTTTGGAGTGTCATTTCTGGCATTTGCCAGCCACCGAGGATAATACCACTAGAAACACCAACTGCCATGATGATTAGGCAAGCACCAAAAAGTGGATAAATTTTACCAATGATTTTATCGATAGGTAATAAAGTAGCTAAGAAATAATAAATGAGTACAACTACTAACCAGAAAGTAACATCTAAAGAATCAGGAGTGAGTTTGGCAAGAAGTAATGCAGGACCTGTCATAAATACAGTACCTACTAAAACTAAAAGGATAACGGAGAAAATACGCATTACAGTTTTCATAGTATCGCCAAGATAGATACCTACGATTTCTGAAATACTTTCACCATTATGACGAAGAGAAATCATACCAGAGAGATAATCGTGAACGGCACCAGAGAAAATAGTCCCAATTACAATCCAAAAATAAACAACTGGGCCCCAGAGAGCACCTGCAATGGCACCAAAAATTGGACCAAGACCTGCAATGTTTAATAATTGAATCATAAAAACTTTCCATGTTGGAAGTGGTATGTAATCTACACCATCGTTATGAGTTATGGCAGGAGTAGGTTTTAGTGAAGGAGCAAAAACTTTTTCTACAAAACGACCATAAATCATGAAACCTACAATAAGAGCGATTAAACTAATAAAAAAAGTAATCATATAAGGATACACCTTCTTTAGGAAATTATAAAATTTTAAGATAGCTCCGGAACTATGCTTAATAAACTAAATAAAATTTAATACTTTGTTAAAAAAATAACTTGCATTCATTTATTAAAATATTAATATTATTTATTGTACAAATAAATTTATAATACTTTTGTGTAACTTTGTCAAGTATTTTTACAATTTTTTAAAAATTTAAATTAGAATTTAAAATTAAAACGAGTATTTCATTCAAATTTGAAAAAAATACTCGTTTTGTTAAAGCATTATTTATAAAGTTTTTACAGTATTTCTAAAATAGTTTCCTTGACTAATTTTTCAGGAACATCTTTTTTTATACATACTTTGCCGATATCTTCTAATAAAACCCAATTAACTTTACCGTTAACAGTTTTTTTGTCATGGAAAATATCTTGATAAATTTTTTGAGCATTACAATTTTTAGCTTTAAGTGGCAAGTTCATATTTGCAAGTAATTGACACATTTTATCAACTACATCTTGAGATATTAAGCCTAATTTAAAACTTAATTTACTAGCGCCAACCATGCCGATAGCTACTGCTTCTCCATGATTATAAACGGCATAATTAGTTTCTTTTTCAATAGCATGACCTAAAGTATGACCAAAGTTTAAGATGGCACGAAGACCAGCTTCACATTCATCTTTAGATACTACATCTGCTTTTATTTCACAAGAGCGTGCAATGATATGAATTAGAGCTTCTGGCTTCAATTGAAGAATTTCTTGTTGGTGCTCAGTTAAATAAGTATAAAAATCATGGTCATAGATAAAGCCATATTTAATGACTTCGCCTAAGCCTGTGGAAATCTCTCTAGTAGGTAAAGTTTTCATCATTTCTAAGTCCATGAAAACGGCTTGTGGTTGATAAAAAGCACCAATGAGATTTTTGCCTAGAGCATGATTTACAGCGACTTTGCCACCAACACTAGAGTCAACTTGTGCAAGTAGGCTAGTTGGCATTTGAATGAAAGGCACACCACGCATGAAGGTAGCGGCAATGAAACCAGCTAAATCACCAACAACGCCACCGCCTAGAGCAATGATAGGAGATTTGCGGTCAAGACCATGTTCAATTGCTTGTGTATACAGTGTTTCTGCAACGGATAAAGATTTAGATTGTTCACCAGCTGGAATGATGGCAATTTTGGCATTAAAACCAGCTTTAGTGAGTAAATCTTTGACGCTGTCTGCATATAATGGAGCAATATTTGTATCAGTGATGATTAAAGTTTTTTGAGAATATTTTTGTGCTTTAAAAAAATCAATGATAGTTGTTTCTAGATTATGACCAATATAGATATTATAAGATTTTTCATTGAGATTTACGGGAACAATGCGCATTATTTCACACCCTTTAAGTATTTCATAATGATTTCGACATTTTGCAGTGGTGTTGTATCATCTGTTTTTATGATTAAATCAGCTTTTTTGTAAAATGGAGCACGCTTAGCCATAAGTTCAATAATAGTTTTTAAACGTTCTTCATTGCTTTTTTTGGCAAGTAAAGGACGTTTATCATTTCCAGTGCGTTTTAAAATAGTATGTGGCATAGCTGTCAGCGCTATAACGATACCATTTTTGCGAAGCTCTTGCATATCAGTTTCTTTAGTAGCAACGCCACCGCCTGTAGAAATTACTTGATGACTTTTTTGTGCTAATTTTTGGATAGTAGCTGTTTCACGTTGGCGAAATATTGCTTCGCCTTCTTTAGCAAACATATCTTTTATTTTTGTTTTGTATTCTTGTTCGATAGCTGTATCTGTATCTACAAAACTATAACCTAAACGATAAGCTAATAATTTACCTGTAATAGATTTTCCACTGCCCATAAATCCTATAAGTACAATATTAGATTTCATTTTAATCCTATCCTTTTATTCTTTCATTATAAGCTTGTAAATTTTGAAGGACATCAACCATGCAATCACTGCCGAATTTGTCAATCATAGCTTTAGTGATAGCAAGTGCAACCATAGCTTCGCCAACTACGGAAGCTGCTTGAACAGCACAAACATCACTGCGTTCTTTACAAGCTAAAACTTCTTGTTTACTTTCAATATCAATGGAGTGAAGTGGTGTCATAAGTGTAGGAATAGGTTTCATACAAGCACGAACAATAATAGGCTCGCCATTACTCATACCACCTTCGATACCACCTGCATGATTTGTTTTGCGATAAACTGTTTTATCTTCATTGTAAAACATTTCATCATGTAATTGACTGCCTGGATGATTTGCATAATCAAAACCATCGCCGATTTCAACGCCTTTGATAGCTTGAATGGACATCATGGCTCCAGCAAGTTGCATATCGAGTCGTTTATCCCATTGAATATGACTGCCTACGCCGATTGGCATATTTTGGACTACAACTTCAAAAGTTCCGCCTAAAGTATCACCTGCTTGACCAGCATCGCGAATTGCATCGCGCATTTTAGTTTCTGCTTGAGCATCGTTGCAGTTTAAATCGCTATCATTAGGTTGTAAATTAGCATAATCAATATTATCTGTATTAGCTTTTACACCACCGATATTGATTACATGAGATACGATTTTTATACCACAAGCTTCTAAAAATTGACGAGCAACAGCTCCAGCAGCCACGCGTGCAGCTGTTTCCCTAGCACTAGAGCGTTCTAAAATGTCGCGGATATCTTCACGATTATATTTTTTGATACCAACATAATCTGCATGACCTGGGCGAGCAGCTGTAACTTTAGTCCATGTAGGTGTACCCATCACAGACATGCGGTCAGTCCAGTTTTCCCAGTCTTTATTCACTACACGCAAAGTAATAGGGTCGCCCATTGTTTCGCCAAAACGTACACCAGATAAGATATCTACTTTATCTGTTTCTATAGACATACGACCACCACGACCATAGCCTTTTTGACGGCGTGCCATTTGTCTATTTATTTCATCAAGATTTATTTTAAGACCAGCGGGAATTCCTTCAACTAATGCTGTTAAGCATTGTCCATGAGATTCTCCAGCAGTTAAAAATCTAAACATTATGTTCAACCCCTTATATTTTTCATGTTTACAAGTTATCAATAGATATTATAACTAAAAATAGAAAATCATGCTAGAAAAATATTATTTTGTTGACAAAAATAAACAGGTCTTGACACTATTGCTAAAATTTGTGAAAATGAATGTATATTATGCCTTTTTGAGGTGAGTCTGATGTATGACAAAGTAAAAGTAACTTATTTATTAAATAGCGGTTTTATTTTAGAAATAGGCGATTGCGCAATAATTTTTGATTATTATCAAGATGAAAAAAATATAGTGGACAAAATTATTCAAGATAAAAAAGAAGTTTATTTTTTTGTATCTCATGTTCATTATGATCATTTTAATCCTAAAATAAGTGAGTTTAAAGATAAGGCAACGAAATATTTTATCAGCTATGATGTAGTAACTGATGTATTGCCTAAAGAAAAGACTATTATTTTAGATGAATATATGACTTATGATGATAAAAATATACATGTACGCTCATTTAGTTCTACTGATGAAGGAATTTCTTTTTTTGTAGAAAAAAATGATTGGAAGATTTTCCATGCAGGTGATTTTAATTGGTGGCATTGGAAAGGTGATACAAAAGAAAATAATGCATTTGCTAAAAATGGATTTGTAAAGCAAATGATGCGTTTATCTGGTTTAAAAATGGATATAGCATTTTTCCCTGTAGATAGTAGATTAGAAGAATTTTTAGATTTAGGTGTAACTGAGTTTTGCAAAGTTACGGAAGTTAAAAATTTAATTACTATGCACAATGTAGGTGAAAAAGATTGGATAATACCAGAAGATTTTCCTAATAAAGAGAAAATGAACTCTATTTGGTGCCCTAAAGTTACTGGAGAGAGTCATTTTATCACTAAATAAAATAAGTATGATGGAGAATAGATGAGATGAAAAAATTTATATTTTTATGTTTATTAGCATCTGTATTTACCTTATCTTTATTTACAAGTAATGGTATTGCAGAGCAACAAATAAATTCTAATGAACAAATAGGAAAGGAAGTTCAATCAATGAGTAAAAATCGTATTGCAGTATTTGAAACAAATATGGGTACTTTTGAAATTGAATTATTCGAAGATAAAGCACCAATCACAACAGGTAATTTTATTGATTTAGCAGAACATAATTTTTATGATGGTTTAATTTTCCATCGTGTAATTGATGGTTTCATGATTCAAGGTGGAGACCCTAATGGTAATGGTACAGGTGGCCCTGGTTACACAATTAAAGATGAATTCCACAAAGATTTAAGACATGATGGCCCTGGCGTATTATCCATGGCAAATGCTGGCCCTAATACAGGTGGTTCTCAGTTCTTCATCACTTTAGATAAAACTCCATGGCTTGATGGTCATCATGCTGTTTTTGGTAAAGTAATAAAAGGCATGGACGTAGTGGAAGCTATTGGTCATGTACAGACTGATTTCATGGATAAACCTATCGAAGATGTAGTTATTAATAAAATAGAAATTAAAGATGCTGAATAATGAATTGTTATACGTATATAGTACAATGTAGTGATGGTACTTTATATACAGGTTGGACAAATGATTTAAAAAAGCGTCTAGAAAAACACAATGCCGGCAAAGGTGCTCGCTATACACGTGGGCGTTTGCCGGTTAAATTAGTTTATTATGAAGTTTTTGCCACAAAAAGCGAAGCTATGAAGCGTGAAGCTCAAATAAAAAAATTATCACGCAAGCAAAAATTATTATTTATAATTAATCCCTAATGATTTAGTATGGATTTTATGATATACTAAAATAAGATTTGAATTAAAATTGAGCAAAAAGATTTTTCATTTAGGAGGATTATAATGGCAAAGTCTATTACTGAAGTTTTAGGTATAAAATATCCAATTATTCAAGGCGGTATGGCTTGGATTTCTGATGCAAAACTTGCAGCAGCTGTTTCTAATGCTGGTGGTGCAGGTATTATCTCTTGTGGTGGTAGAACTACAGAATATGTTCGCGAAGAAATCCGCAAAGCAAAACAATTAACAGATAAACCATTTGGTGTAAATGTAATGCTCATGGCACCAAATAAAGATGAAATCGTAGATGTTATCTGCGAAGAAAAACCTGCTTTTGTTACTTTAGGTGCAGGAAATCCAGTTCCATATTTTGCAAAATTAAAAGAAGCAGGTATAAAAGTAATTCCTGTAATTCCAAATGTAAAACTTGCAAAACGTGTAGCAGCTGCTGGTGCTGATGCTATGGTAGCAGAAGGTATGGAAGCTGGCGGTCATATTGGCGTATTAACTACAATGGCTCTTATGACACAAGTAATTCCAGAGATAAAAGATATTCCAGTTGTTATGGCTGGTGGCTTCGGCGATGGTCGTGGCTTAGCAGCAGCTATGCTCATGGGTGCTGGCGGTGTACAGATGGGTACTCGTTTCTTAGTAGCAGAAGAATGTTCTGTTCATGAAAATATGAAACAAAAATTAATTGAAGCTGTAGATACAGATACTATTGTTACAGGTCTTACTCTTGGTGGTGCTGTACGTGGTATTAAAAATAAATTCTCTACAGAATTTGTACAAAAAGAAAATGAAGGTAAAACTTCTAAAGAAGAACTTATTCGCATGGCAACAGGTACAAATAAATTAGCAGCTGTTGAAGGTGATGTAGTAAATGGTATGATGCAGGCTGGTCAATCTTTGACTGTTTTACAAAAAGTAGAACCTGTAGCTACGATCATTGAAAATATCATGAAACAAGCTCGCGAAACATTATCTGCTGCAGCAACTATTAAACTTTGATATAAATTAATTTAGTGGCGAGTATATCAAGGATTTTATCCTTGGTAGTATCGCCACATTTTATATAATTTTGTATATATATTGGTGATGATTGAGGAAAAATAAAATCTTAAAGGAGTTTTTATTTTGAAAAAATTATTATTAGTGGTTTTGAGTTTGATGACAATGATGGTGTTTACAGCTTGTGGTAGTGAAAAGACAAGTACAAGTCAAGAGGATAAAGCAAATTCAGAGGATAAAATAAAAATTGTTACATCTTTTTATCCAATTTATATAGAAACTTTGAATGTTACAAAAGGAATTGATGGGGTAGTTGTAGAAAATATGACTAAACCACAAACAGGTTGTTTACATGATTATCAAATGACACCAGCTGATATGAAAAAGTTAGAAAATGCAGATGTTTTCATAGCTAATGGAGCTGGTATGGAATCTTTTTTACAAGATGTAATTGATAATCAGAAGAATTTAAAAGTTGTTGAAGCTGCTAAAGGCATTGAATTATTAGCAGATGAACATGGAGAAAATCCACATGTATGGGTTAGTGTATCTAATTGCATGACACAAGTACAGACAATTACTGATGAATTGAGTAAATTAGATCCTGAACATGCAGATGCTTATCAAAAAAATGCCAAAGAATATATTGCTAAATTGGAAGATTTAAAACAAGATATGCATAATCAGATTGATAATTTACCACATAAAGATATTGTTACATTCCATGAAGCATTTCCTTATTTTGCTAAAGAATTTAATTTAAATATTGTTGGTGTAATTGAACGTGAACCAGGAACAGCGCCAACACCTAGTGAATTAGATGAAATCATTGCACAAGTAAATGATTTACAGGCAAAGGCTTTATTTGCAGAACCACAATATTCATCAACAGCAGCCAAAACGATTGCCAATGAAACAGGAGCTAAAGTTTATACCTTAGATCCTGTAGTAACAGGAGAAAATGATCTTGATGCTTATATCAAGGCTATGAAACAAAATGCACTTACATTACAAGAGGCATTAAAATAAAATAAAGGGTGAAGTATGAATGATAAAGGGTACAGGTGTTGATATCATAGAAATATCAAGAATAGAAAAATCCTTAACCAATGAAAAATTTATCGAGCGCATTTTTACAAAAAAAGAACAGGAATATTGTAATTCCAGAAAACAAATGGCAGTTTCTTCTTATGCAGCTAGATTTGTAGCTAAAGAAGCTGTAGTAAAAGCGTTAGGTACAGGTATATCTGGTGGAGGATTGTGGACTGATATTGAGATATTACCAGATGATGATGGAGCACCACATGTAAAACTTTATGGATATTTTGCATATATAGCTACAAAAAGAAAGATATATAATATTTTTATCTCCTTGAGTCATTGCAAAGAATATGCGGTAGCTCAAGCTATTTTGGAGGGATAATGATAATATGAAAATTGCATCTGCTGAACAAATGAGACAAATTGATAATGAAGCGATTAATCATTTTGGTATACCAGAAATAGCTTTAATGGAAAATGCAGGGCATGAAATAGCAAAAGAAGCTATGAATTTATGCAAAGATATAGCTGTAGCTAGACAGAGCTATTGCATTTTAGCTGGTTGTGGTAATAATGGCGGAGATGGCTTTGTAGCAGCTAGACATTTAATGAATAATGGTGCAAAAGTTAAGATTTTTATTTTAGGAAATACAGAACATTTTACACCATCTGCTAAAATTAATTACAATGTTTTAGTGAATATGAAAGCTGAAATATACCATATTGTTTCTGAACGTGATTGGAATCGTTTGCAAATATCAATAACTTTTTCTGATTGCATTATTGATGCTTTGCTAGGTACAGGTATTCATGGACAATTACGAGAAAACATTAAAAAATGTATCCAAATAGTAAATACTTCGAATAGACCTGTTTTATCAGTAGATATGCCAAGTGGTGTTAATGCTAATACAGGAGTAGTGGAAAGTGATGCTATTTTTGCCACTACTACAATTACTTTTGGTTTACCAAAAATTGGTTTGATTATGTATCCTGGTTGCAAACATACAGGTAATATAATCGTAAAAACTATTGGCATACCAAATGATTTATTGACTAAAGAAGATATAAAACAAGAAGCTATAGATGAAGCTTTTGTAAAAGCACATTTAGCTTCAAGAGCAGATGATGTATATAAAGGTTCTTGTGGAAAAGTTTTAACTTTAGCAGGTTCAACAGGTTATACAGGCGCTGCTTGTTTATCTAGCCAAGCTGTATTAAAAATAGGTGCTGGCATATCTACACTTATTTCTGCTGAAAGTTTATATGATATTTTATCCATGAAAAATACAGAAGTCATGGTAAAACCATTGCCAGAAATATTGCCTGGCGTGTTAGGCGATAGTGCTATGGAAAATATAAAAGATATAGCTAAAGATTTTGATGTAGTTTTAATGGGACCTGGACTTGGTAGAAATGATGAAACATGTCAAATGGTAAGAAAATTAGCTATTGATTTAGATAAACCTTTAGTATTAGATGCTGATGCTATTTTTGCTTTTAGCCAAGCACCTGATGAATTAAAGAAAATAAAACAAATGCCAATACTCACACCTCATTTGGGAGAAATGGCAAACCTATTGCATATCACTATTTCAGATTTAAAAGATAATCTTTGGGAAATAGCTAGAAAAGCAGCAGAATATTTTAATGCAATATTTGTGTTGAAAAGTGAAAAAACACTTGTTGTTTATCCAGACGGAAATATATTTGTAACTACAGTTGGCAATGCAGGTATGGCAACAGCTGGTAGTGGTGATGTTTTAGCTGGTACAATAGCGGGTATTGTAGCTGAAAAATTAGCTGGAAAAATGTCAGCTCCAGTAGGCGTTTATTTACATGGACTTGCTGGTGATTTAGCTGGAGAAAATGGACAGGCTGGTTTAATAGCAGGAGATATTTTATTAAATCTGTCTAAAGCTCGTAAACAAATAGACAATAAATAAGGTATTAATTGAGATAATATTTGTAATAAAGGGCAATAGTTCACTATTTTGGACATATAGTAAAATTTATTGCCCTGATAACAAAACTTTAGCTTAATTTTGTAAAACTATTTTGCAAACAAATAGTAAAAAAGATGTATGCTTATTAAAAATATGTTATAATGAGCTTAGTTGATAGGAAAATATAGGATTTTTAAATAAGCAAGAAGCTTAAGTCAAGACAGTTTGTTATACTAGAAGTAATTTTTATAAAAATCAATGATATTAGCAATTTCTTAATATGTTGGAGGAAACATATTAAATATAAATGGCTACAAAGTCGCGTTAGTCATATTTTATTTAGAAAAGGAGTTGAAAGCCTGAGGCAAGAGCGCAATTTATTATTTAATAAATTTCTTGTAATGGTGTATCCGCTGAGAAGAAATGAGATTGTAAAGCGTGGCGATATATATTATGCTAATTTAAGCCCAGTAATTGGCTCAGAGCAAGGTGGACTACGACCAGTACTCATTGTACAAAATGATATTGGTAATAAATATAGTCCAACTATTATAGTAGCTGCAATTACTGCCAAATTAGGTAAGACACATATGCCTACACATGTTGATTTGCCTGCAAAATACTGCAACTTAGAACGAGATTCTATGGTATTGTTAGAACAATTACGTACTATTGATAAATCTCGATTGAGTAAGAAAGTTACCACGCTGGATAAAAATTTTATGCAGGAAGTAAACAAGGCATTAATGATTAGTTTAGGGCTAGTTAAGTTCTAAAATAAATTGATTAAAAAAGTAAAACGAATTGTCTATACATAAAAAATTTTATATAATAGTTGATGTATGCGGAGTGCTCCTGATGATTTTAAGGAGCACTTTTGCTATATAACTTAATATCAAATTAAATTGGTGAAAGGTTGATAGAATGAAAAAGATTGTTGCCTTATTGATGATTTTGTGCAGTTTATTTTTATGGGGTTGTGGAAAAGATAATACTATACAGTCAGCAGATAAAGACGAAGCTTTAAAAATAGAGATGTTAGATATCGGTCAAGGTGATGCAACGCTTATACAAACAAAAGAACAAACTATCATGATTGATACAGGAGATATTGATGAGCGTGATAATTTAGTTAAATTATTGAAGGAAAGAAATATTACAACTATTGATAAATTAATCATAACTCATCCGCATGCAGACCATTTGGGTGGAGCTTATGCAGTATTTAAGAATTTTGAAGTCAAAGAAGTTTATGATAATGGAGACCCTACAACAACACAAACTTATAAGACTTATTTAAAAAATATAAAAGAGAAAAAAATAAAATATCAACAATTATCAGCAAATGATGAATTAGATTTTGGCAGTGGTGTAAAATTCAAAGTTTTTAGCCCTACAAAACAGATGTTAAAATCTGGAGATGATTTAAATAATAATTCTTTAGTTGGTCAATTAAAATACAATGATTTTACAATGATGTTCACAGGAGATGCTGAAAAAGAAGCTGAAGAAAATATGGTGAAAACATATGGTAGTGAGCTTGCTTCATTAGTATTAAAATCTCCGCATCATGGCAGTAGAACATCTTCAAGTGAAGCTTTTCTAAAACAAGTAGATGCTAAAACTGTATTGATTTCTTTAGGTGCTGGTAATGAATATGGACATCCGCATAAACAAACTATGGAACGTTATAAAAAATTAGGTATGAAAGTATATGAAACAGATAAAAATGGTTCTATTACTATAACAAGTGATGGTAGTAAAGATTATAAAATTACTACAGAAAAATAAAATATAAATAAAATCGAGGCAAAGATATGATAAGTGCTGTTATTGATAGATTTGAAGAAGATAAAGTTGTATTATTAGTAGGGGAAGATGAACAAAAAGTTGTTTTTCCTAAGAATTTATTAGATGAGAATTTAAAGGAGGGAGATTATTTATCTATAGATATTAAATATGATGAAGTAGCTACAAAAAAAGCTGTAGCAGAAATAGAAGATTTATTAAAGTCCTTAAAAAATGATAATAAATAAATTAAAGAGGTAGTAAGAGTGTATAATTTATTAAAAAAGGTAATTTTATGTTCAGTTGTTTTGTTGCTCATGGTCATACCAAATATTTCTTTAGCTAAAAGTAGTGTAAATGTAGAAAAAATTTCTCATAATCTTATGACTTCAGAGCAAGGAGATACGTATCTTCATATAGAAATAAATACTAATAGAGAAGTAAAAAACTTTTCTATTCAGGAAAATCCTAATAATAAATATCAGTTGATTTTTAATATAGAAGATGCTCAAATAAGTAATATATCAAGACAAGAAAAATTAGATGGAAATATCGCTAAAAAAGTATTTCTACAAGAAAAAAAGGATACAGTTCAAGGAAAAATATATTTACAAGAAGAAGTAAATAATAATTATAAAATATATAGTTTAGGTAAAAAAGGTATAGCAATCGACATTTTTAATAGTGTAGTAAATACTCCTGT
This sequence comes from Megamonas rupellensis DSM 19944, assembly GCF_000378365.1. Lineage (NCBI taxonomy): Bacteria > Bacillati > Bacillota > Negativicutes > Selenomonadales > Selenomonadaceae > Megamonas > Megamonas funiformis. The sequence goes on from NZ_KB899567.1 coordinate 34,152, forward strand.
AGCTAGTGATGTAGCTTTGAGTAATGTAAAAAATAAAATAATCACCATTGACCCAGGTCATGGCGGTTCTGATTCTGGAGCTGTAGGACCTAATGGATATACAGAAAAAGAGGGAGCTTTTGCTATATCTCAAAAAGTAGCTTCTATTTTAAATCAATCAGGAGCAAAAGTGGTTATGACTAGAGATAGTGATGTCGATGTTTATGGTCCAAATGCTTCTGCAAGAAATGAATTACAAGCACGTGTTGATGTAGGAAATAATGCAAATTCAGATATATTTGTTAGTATTCATTGCAATGCTTTTGTAAATCCTGCTGCAAATGGCACACAGACATTTTATTATGGTTCTAGCTATCAAGGACAAAGATTAGCACAAAGCATTCAAGAAAAAATGATTGAAGCTAATGGCTTGCGTGATAGAGGCATTTCCACTTGTAATTTTTATGTAGTAAAACATTCTTATATGCCAGCTGTACTCATTGAAACAGCTTTTATCACTAATTATGATGAAGAAGCTTTATTAAGTGATGATGAATGGCAAACAACAATGGCAAAAGCTATAGCAGAAGGTATCAACGAATATTTTAGCAATTAATTAATATAATTTGAGAGGCGAAAAAATAATGAGAGTAAAAATAAAATCTATAAAAGGTTTATTAGCAGTTTTAGCAATATCTATTTTAACAATTACTTCTGGTTGTACAGAACAAGGTACAAATTTAGAAAAAAGTTCTTCTAGCTCTGTACAAGAAAATGTAAATAAAGAAGTAAGTTCTTCTAGCACTAGTGCAAGTGATATGGAACAAACAAACGAAAAGAAAGTATCTGGTGTTACCATTTATTTCCCTGATGCTAATGGTGAAAAATTAATTCCAACACAAAGACAGATAAATTTAAATCGTGAAGATAAATATAAAGCTGTTGTACAAGCATTAATAGATGGACCTATTTCTGATAAAGAAGGTATCTATATCATGCCAAAAGATACACAAGTTTTATCAGTTAAAGTAAATAATAATATTGCCACTGTTGATTTTAATAAAGCATTTAAAACAAATTTCACAGGTGGTTCTACTGGGGAATTAATGTTGATTGGCTCTATTGTAAATTCTTTAACAGAATTCAAAGATATAAAAGCTGTTCGCTTTACTGTTGAAGGAAAAGTATTAGAAGCATTAGATAATCATTTAGATTTAACAGTACCTCAAGAACGCATGGGAGATTTGTTATAAAAAATAAAACATAAGAAGGTGTTTTTTTCATGTTAAAAACGTTAGAAAATGATATTTTACGCCTCACTGTAGATACTCATGGTGCTGAAATTCATAGCCTTGTAGCTAAAGATACAGGTATTGAATATATTTGGCAGGCTGACCCTAATTACTGGCAAAGATATGCGCCAATCTTATTTCCTATTGTTGGTAAATTAAAAAATGGTCAATATGAATATGATGGAACTGTTTATCGTATGCCAGGTCATGGTTTTGCTCGTGATAAAGAATTTGAGTTTAGCGGACAAACAGAAAATTCTTTGGAATACACATTGACTTATGATGAAGATACATTGAGAATGTATCCATTTAAGTTTAAATTGACAGTTACCTATACTATTAATTTTGCAGAAGTAAAAGTTTCATGGAAAGTAGAAAATCTTGATACAAAAGAAGATATGTATTTTTCCATTGGTGCTCACCCTGCATTTAATTGTCCAATCGGCGTTGAAGGCTCTTTTGATGAACATGAACTCGAGTTTGAACAGACAGAAGCTAATCCATTGACTTCTTATCATGTAAATTCTGCAGGAGTATTTGATGGCGGAGTAGCTCCAGTAAAACTTGTTTATGGTAAAGTATTGCGTTTAAACCATGATTTATTTATTGAAGATGCTCTAGTATTTAAAAAATTATTTTCTGAAGAAGTGAAATTAACTAATACAGCGAATAATCATTTTGTAAAAGTTAATTTCAAAGGTTTTCCATATCTCGGCATTTGGACAAAACCAGTGAAAGCACCATTTTTATGCATTGAACCATGGTATGGTTTAGCTGATAGCACTCAAAAAACAGATTTTTCCAATAAAAAAGGTATATTGCATTTAGCACCAAGTAAGCAATTTGATGCTTCTTATACTATTACTATTGGATAGTCTATAAATTAAATAAATAAAAAAGGAGCTTGGATAAGAAGATATATGACGCTTTTAGATGAAGTTTTACAGGCAAATCAAGCTTATCTTGAACATACACAAGAAGTGAATACTTGGAGTAAATATCCACAAAAACATCTAGCTATTGTTAGTTGTATGGATACGCGCTTGGTTGAATTGTTAGAGCCAGCACTTGGTATTCGTCGCGGTGAAGTTAAAATGATAAAAACGGCAGGCAATACAATAACTAGTAAATTTGATGATGTAATTCGCAGTTTGTTAGTTTGCATTTATCAATTTGATATCAAGGAAATTATGGTTATTGGTCATTATGGTTGTGGTATGGCAACAGCTACTTCAAAAGAATTGATTGATACTATGATAAAACGTGGTATTGATGGAAAAGCTATTGACAAAATAAAAGATGAATTATCCCAATGGATTGATACATTTCACAATCCTAAGGATAATGTGGAAAAAAGCGTAGCAAGTATACATGAAAATCCATTAATGCCTAATGATATCCCCGTACATGGTTTAATCATTAATCCAGATACAGGAAAAGTTGATGTAGTAGTAAATGGTTATTAAGGATAGATAAATAAAACAGAGTATAGCTTATCGAAAGAAAAGTTATACTCTGTTTTTATTTTGTGATAGTCTTAAATATTTATGATATAATTAATAATAATTTGTGGATATTAATAGCTAATGGAGGTTTTTTTATGAATAATATAATCAAAATATGTATAATTTGTACGTTACTTAGTTTCTTGCCCTCGATATCTACAGCTCAAGTGTCTAGTGAATATATGGGAGATAAAAAACAAACATATAGTTTAGCTTATCCAGTAGTAGATATAGAGGATAAAAAGATTGAAGACAAAATAAATGAAGATATTGAAGCACAACTTGAAGATTTAAAAGAAAAGATCGAAAAACATGTATATAGTAAAGTTGATATGACTTATTATGAAAAATATGAAGATGATAATATTATTTCTTTGATGTTTTATGTGAATAAGAAAAAGAAATTCTCTAATAGTATGGAATTAGAAGGTTATACTATCACATATGATAAACATACTGGCGAACGTGTACCTATGAGTAGATATCTAAATATCAATTTAGAGCAATTGCAAGATGCTTTGAATAACAGCCAAGCTTATGCAGTTGATGGCTTGGATAATGGTGTTAATTTATCAAAAAGAATACCATATGTAAGTCATAATTATTTTATTTGTCATGATGGTTCAATAGGTTTATTGTATCAAGCTGGCGATTTGATGGAAGTGGAAGCTGGTGCTTGCAAGATTGTAGTATCACCAGAAACTATTGCCAAAGTAAATGAACTAAATAAAGCTAATGAATAAAAATAAAATATAAAGTGGGTGATAGTGTCATGGAAGATTATGGATTATTAGCCATTTTAGTTTTTTTTATATTTTTGTTGACAGTAGGTTTAATAATAACAAAAAAAGTAGAATTTGTACGTGCTTTGCCAGCTTTTGGCATAGTTACAGCGATATTAGCTGGCACTCCCATAACAGGCAGTGAATATAGCATTGCTGATTATGTTATTGTAAAAGGAGCTACGACTTTAGCTGAGCCGATGTTTATTTATATTTTAAGTGTGATGCTGGCAATATTTATTGTAGAATTTAAATTAGATGAGAGTATAAATCATTTATGTTTAAAGTATTTGCAACATAATTTAAAAGGTATCTTATGGGTAGTAGCTATTTTGACAATAATCGTTTCTAGTATAATAACAAATTTTAGTTCGATAATTTTGATTGCGATTATATTTATGCCTATTTTGTTAAAAATAGGATTTAATAAGCAAGGTTCAGTCGTGTTGTTGTTATTATCTAGTGCGATAGGTAGTTGCTTAAATCCTGAATATCATATTTTGTACGCTAATTTATTGTCATGGAATATTGATAAAGTAAAAGATTTTTATTATATCATGGCAATTGTTGGTGTTATAGCTTTAGTTTTTTATATTTTCTTGAACAGTAAATATGTTAAAGATATTGAAAGCATAGATTATGAGCAGAAAAATATAAAAGTAAATTGGCAGGGATTATGTACTATTTTCATACCATTTATAGCTGTTTTTGGCTTTAAATTAAATATTGAAACAGGTTTAATTTTAGCTTTATCTTATGGCTTTTTAGCTATGGGTTCCAAACAGCCATTTATGGATATGTTGGAATTATTGAAAGTTAGTATTTATAAATCTACAAGGGTTATTATTTTATTATCAAGTGTGGGGATTTTTATGCATGCTGTGAAGACTCCAGAAGTTGTAAATTTAATGGCACCATTATTATTGCATTTAATGCCAAAATCGCCAACGCAATGTCTATTATTTTTCACGATATTATCACCACTTGTTTTATACAAAGGGCCTTTCAACTTGCAAGGTATGGGAGCAGGTCTAAGTGCTGTAATAATATCTTCAACATCTATGAATCCTATGGTATTAGGTATGGCACTATTATCGTTGAATAATTTGAGAAAAATGATGGACCCTTTAGATGTGCAAAATATAGCTTTGATGCAATATGTAGATGTGGATACTAATTTAGTTATCAAGAAAATTTTGCCTTATGCTTTGAGTATAAATTATATTATGTTGTTTTATGCCTTAGTAGCTGTTGTATAAAAATAATAAAAAATGCCTTCATAAAGTTTTTAGCTTTAGAAGGCTTTTTTTTATTTTAAGCGTCTTTTAAGAAAGCACTATATCCTTTTTTAGTTTCATAAACATCGATTTTGCTAGTGATTTCCCATGGGGAGTGCATATTCAATACAGCAACACCGCTATCTATTACTTGCATACCATATAGAGCCATGATATAAGCGATTGTTCCGCCACCGCCTAAATCTACACGACCAAGTTCAGAAAATTGAATAGCTACATTATTTTTTTCCATGATGGCACGGATATTGCCGAGATATTCAGCATTAGCATCATTAGAGCCAGATTTTCCACGAGCTCCTGTGAATTTATTAAATGCCATGCCATGACCAAGGTAAGCGATATTTTTCATATCAAAAGAACCTTTATACAAAGCATCATATGCAGAAGTTACATCAGAGGATAACATTTTGCAATTAGCAAGACAACGTCTTAATGTTAAATCGCTATATTGACCGAGTAAATTCAAAATTTCAGCTACTGCATTTTCAAAAAAGCGAGATTGCATACCAGTAGCACCTACAGAGCCGATTTCTTCTTTATCTACGAGAAGACAACAAGCTGTGCGAGTCATATTTTTTGTTTCAAGCATAGCTACTAAAGAAGTATAAGCGCAAACTCTATCATCTTGACCGTAAGAGATGATCATACTACGGTCAAAACCAGCTTCTCTAGCACGACCAGCAGGAACTACTTCAAGTTCAGCAGAGAGGAAATCTTCTTCTTCGATACCGTATTTTTTGCCAACGATTTTTAAAACATTTGCTTTTACAGCATCTTTTTCAGCGCCATCAAGAGGAATAGAGCCAACTAAGATATCGAGGTTTTCACCTTCAATGACTTTAGCAGCATTTTTTTGCATTTGTTCTTGTGCTAAATGAATTAATAAATCTGTTACGCAAAATACAGGGTCATTATCATCTTCACCGATATTGATATCAACAATAGTTCCATCTTTTTTGGCTACAACACCATGGATAGCAAGTGGAACAGTAACCCATTGATATTTTTTGATACCACCATAATAATGTGTATCCATATAAGCAAGTCCACCATCTTCATAAAGTGGATTTTGTTTGATATCAAGGCGAGGACTATCGATATGAGCACCTAGAATATTCATGCCATTTTCCATAGGTTCAGAACCGATATTGAATAATACAACAGATTTATTCATACATACGGAATAAACTTTATCACCAGCTTGAAGTGTTTCTTTATTAGTGATGATATCTTTTAAATCTCTATAACCAGCTCTTTGAGCTTGGAAAATAATTTCTTTTACACATTCACGTTCTGTTTTGCATTTACTTAAAAAATGACGATAGTTTAAGCAAAGTTTCTCTAATGCTTTTTTTTCAGAAGCGGAATAATTATTCCAAATATCTTTTTTAGCATTTTTTAATGCTTTTTTATCTTTTTTTTCTTTAGCCATATATAAACACCTCTTAAATGATAATTATTATATGCATAACAATTTTATTATAGCAAAGATTAAAATAAAATTTAATTATTAATTGAGATTTTTTATAAAGATACAAAAAAAGGCTAGAATTTTCTAGCCTTTATTTTATTTCAGTGATAAATTCCCAGTCTTTGATATCTGTTATACCAAGACCATTATTTTCATTTAAAATGATATGATTTTGTTTATAGGATATACCGCCAACTATAGGGTCTGTGGCAAGTAAATCAGCAGCATCTAAATCGGCTTTGGTAATGATGGATTTACCACCAGCTAAACTAGCAGATGCTGTAATTCCTACTTTGGACTCAAGCATACAGCCCATCATACATTCAACATCAGATATTTTTGCCATATCAGCGATTTTTAGGGCATTATGGATACCGCCAGCTTTCATGAGTTTGATATTGATTAAATCGCAAGCTCTTTTAGCGAGCAGTTCGAATACTTCATATGTGCCAAAAGCTGCTTCATCAGCCATGATAGGAGTATCTACATTATCTGTTACGAATTTTAGACCTATAGTATCATGAGCAATAACAGGTTGTTCAATAAGTTCAATATTTAAATTTTTATCTTCAAATTGGCGAATGAGGCGAACCGCTTCTTTAGGTTTCCAGCCTTGATTGGCATCTAGGCGAATGTTTATTTCATTGCCTACAGCATTTCTAATGGCAATAATGCGTTTAAAATCTAAAGCTGAGTCATTGCCAACTTTGATTTTTAAGTCAGTATAACCATTATTTACAGCTTCAATGGCATCTTGAGCCATGATTTCAGGTTCACGTAAGCTGATGGTTAAATCAGATTTTATATTTGTGCGATAACCACCTAATAATTTATATAGTGGTAAATTACACATTTGAGCAAATAAATCATAAATAGCAATATCTACAGCAGCTTTAGCAGAAGAATTATGTAGCATCGCTTTATCGATTTGGTTGCAGATGGTTTCTAATTCGCAAATATCTAAGCCGATTAATTTAGGTGCAATGATATCATGAATAGCAGAGACTACAGACGCTTGACTATCACCAGTGATGACAGCAGTTGGCGGAGCATTGCCAAAACCTATATTGCCTGTATCAGTGATTATTTTTATGATGATATCTTCGGCAAAGTCAACACGGCGCAGAGCTGTTATAAAAGGTTTTTTTAAGGGAATTTTGACTTTACCGATTTGAATTTTTATGATTTTCATAATGAATAAGACCTCAAAATATGATTATTTTTCAAATAGCACATCAATAGCAGTCATTGCCATAGCTTTAGCACCGATTAATGCTTGTTTTTTCGCATATTCAGAACCACTGGCATTAGCAAATTCTAAAGTGTGAACAAATAAATTATTGCCAATGCAAATAGTAGGTTGACAAGTTCTAGTAACATGACTGACATTGCCTACATCAGTAGAACCATCAGCAAAATCATCAGGAAGTAGAGTATATTTTTCGCCAAGTAGAGAGAAATTTTCTTGATAATATTGATTTAATAGTTTATCACTGCGCAAGTTTTTATAAAGTGGCTCATAGTGATACATTTTTAACTGTGTTTGATGTTTTAGCGCTATTTTTTGTGCTAATTTTTTTATTTGTGGAAGCATGACTTCTTCTAAATAATCTGTATCAAGACTGCGAATAGTAGCTCTTAGTGTAGCTTTAGCTGGAATGATATTAGGAGCTATGCCACCATCTGTGATAATTGTGCCAATGATATTAGGTTTAGTAAAGCTTTGCTTAAGCTTTTTAAATTCTTGATAAAAATCTACAAGTGCATCTAAAGCATTAATACCGTGATATACAGGGTCAGCTACATGAGCTTCTTTGCCTAGAAATGTTATTTCTAAAGGGTGAGTAGCAAAAGATGTGCCACCGATAGTTGTTTTATCATCAGGGTGAATGATTAAACATGCTTGTAAATCATCAAAATAACCATTATCAGCAATATTTAATTTAGCGCCAATAGTTTCTTCAGCAGGACAGCCGAAGATTACTGTCTGGGCAATTTTATCTGTTACAGCATTGAAAGCTAATCCAGCCCCTAGACTCATTAAAGAAATGAGATTATGACCACAGCCATGACCAATATCAGGAAGGGCATCATATTCAGCTAAAAAGCCGATTTTTTTATCTCCATTTCCTTTAGTAGCAATAAAAGCAGTAGAAAATGTGTCTTTGAGAATAGGCGTGAATATAAATTGAAATTCTTCTAAAAGTTTTTTGAGATAATTTACCGCTTTTATTTCTTGCATACTGATTTCAGGATGTTGATGAAGATAATCAGCAATTTTGGATAAGACGGGTTCGAGTTTATCAATTTCTTGACAGACTAATTGTTTTAAATCTTGTTTGTACATAAATAAAATCTTTCTAAAAATAAAATTAATTGATGAAATTAATAGAATTAACGTAATTTACAGTGAGCTTCACTAATGAAAAAATTAATATTATCGTCAGTAATATTAATAGTAGCATTTACACCTAATGGCAAAAATGCATTTGTGCGTTCATGCCCTGCTGGGAAATTATAAATTGTAGGAACTTTGGCTAAATTAGCATACTGCTCTAAAACTTCTTTAACAGTAAATTCATAAGGTTCTTGTTTATTTGGTTGGCAATGAGAAAAATTGCCGAAGATTAAACCTTTGATGTCTTTTAGTAAACCGTTTTGCCAAAGTTGACGAAGCATACGGTCGATAGCATAAGCATCTTCACCGATATCTTCTAAGAATAAAATACTATTTTCCCCTTTTAATTCATAAGGAGTACCGCAAAGAGAAGTGATAACGCTTAGATTGCCACCGATTAACTTACCAAATGCTCTACCTGGATAAAATGATTCTAAATCATGTTTTTTAGGTAGTGGAAAAGCACCGAGTGGAACAGACATACGAAGACCACGACAAAAAGAAGAAATCGTATATTGCGTAGGTTTTCGTGATAAAGTTTTGAGCATAGGTCCATGAATAGTAACAAGTCGGCTATTTTGTCCAATGGCAGTATGAAGAGCTGTAACATCGCTAAAACCTATTAATAATTTTGGGTGTTTGCGGATTAAATCATAATCTAATAAATCAAGAATGCGTGTACAACCATAGCCACCACCAAAACATAAGATAGCATCAACTTCATCATCAGCAAAAAATTTATTGAGTTCACTTGCTCGCAATTTATCAGAACCTGCGAGATAACCTTCATTTGTTTTTAAAGTTTTGGAGATTTTTGTTTTATAACCCCATTGATGTAAAAGTTCAATGCCAGGAGTATAATCAAAATCTGCACAAGCAGTAGCTGGCGCTATGATGCCAATACAACTACCAATGCCAAGAATTTTGCCTTTGTGGCGAGTCTTCATCATAAAGGAAGCCTCCTTTATTCATAAATATTATTAATAAATCTAATTATTAGAATAGCATTTGAATAAGTATGAGTCAATTAAATGTTTTGACTTTATTGAAAATATAAAAGAAAAAACCATTATATTTAAATATATAATGGTTTTACTTATAAGATTTATTCTTTGGAAGCTTTTTCAGGGGAATTTTCGATATATGCTTCTTTAAAATCGATAGTGCCTAATATTGACCAGCGATAATTTTTTACATAAGGTTGAGCTATATAAGGTTGAGTAGTGTAATAAATCGGTAAGACAACAGCATCGTTCATTAAGATTTTTTCAGCTTCATGCATTGCTTGCATGCGAATTTCTTGATTATTTGTATTTTGAGCTTTACGAACTAAATCATTATAGAGTGGATTGTGATATTGACCATCGTTATTTTCATCAAGATATACGTCCATAAAAGTCATTGGGTCAGCATAATCTCCAATCCATGAAGCACGAGCTACTTGGAAATTTCCTGTATTTCTAGCGTCTAAATACACTTTTGATTCTTGATTTAAAAGTTCTACATTGACGTTTAAATTTTCTTTCCACATAGCTTGGATTACTTCAGCTACAGCTTTATGCATTTCATTTGTATTATATAAAATAGTTATAAGAGGAAGACCTTCGCCATTTGGATATCCGGCTTCACTGAGTAATTCTCTTGCTTTTTGGGGATTGTATTCTACGAGATTGCCACCTTCACGGCGAAAATCTTGTTTAGTTATAGGATTAGTAAGCCCTGGAGGAACCCAAGCATAAGCTGGCTCTTTGCCACCTTTAATTACATTATTGACAAGTTTTTCTCTATCTACAGCCATAGAAAAAGCTTTACGTACTAGAGGATTATTAAATGGAGCTTTTTGTGTATTGAAACTATAATAATAAGAGCCTAAATAAGGACTCATCTTGAATAAGCCTTCTTTAGTCAAGCGTTCCTGTTCAGAGATTGGCGGTTCTACAGTGATATTAGCTTGACCACTTTCTACCATAGAAACACGAGTGGATTGAGATTCACTGATAGGCCATTGCATATTTTCAAGTTTAACTTTATCTTTATCCCAATATTTATCATTTTTGACAAATTGTAATTGATTAGAATGTATCCAATGAATTAAAACGAAAGGCCCATTAGAAACAATTTTATCATTAGCTGCCCAGATTTCAGGGTCTTTTTCAACAACATGACGTGGTACAGGATAATAAGCATGAAAGGCAGTTAAATTTAAAAAATATGTGATAGGTGCTTTTAATTTTACATATAGAGTTTTATCATCTAAAGCTTTTACCCCTACTTGGTCAGCAGATACTTCTTGTTTGAAAAAGGCTTCACCATTATTTAATGGATACATCATATAAGCATTTTCAGAAGCTGTTTGAGGGTCAAGTACACGTTTCCATGCATATTCAAAATCATGGGCTGTAAGAGGTGTACCATCATTCCAGAGAAGATTATCACGCAAATGGAATGTGTATTCTGTGCCGTCTGGAGAAATATCCCAACTTTTAGCTGCTGCTGGTTGAGGTTGTTCATGTTCATCTAAACGAGTCAAACCTTCAAATAAAGCAAGTTCTACATTTGATTCAGCAAGAGCAGTACTTTTAGCAGGGTCTAAAGTAGATGGTTCGCTTTCTAAAGCATAGCGAACAGTATCATCAGTCATAGCTTCATCATTACAACCGCTGATGAGGAAACTATATACTATGAATATAGAAATTAAAATTAATTTAGGTGAAATAATTTTAAACATATAATCAGTCCTTTAATGATTAAATAATCAAATTTATTTTTGTGCTAGATAATTATAAATATATTGCCCTAATTTTCCTATTTCACGACCACCGATAGCATTTGATTTTAAATTAGAAGCAAAAATAATAATACTATAAGTGCCAAAATCTGCTTCTAAAATACCACCATCATGTTCGACAAAATCAAGCATACCTGTTTTATGATGGAATATGATATCTTCATCCCAATAATAAGGAATGCGGTCTCTAAATTGTTGGCGAGCTAAGATTTGCCATGCGATATTAAACCTTGCTAAATGACGATTATCATAGATATGACAAAGTAATTTATGGTAATCATTTACAGTTAAATAATTTTCTTTACCTTGCTTACTTGCTTCAAAATCCATCATATAACGTTGAATTTTTGTCTGTTTTAAATTTAATTTATCAGCATAGGCTTGAATATTATACATACCTAATTTTTTTATGAGAATATTTGTGGCTAAATTATCACTAAGGACAATCATTAAACTAGCAAGAGCTTTGATGCTGACTTTTGTATCGCTATCCATTTCTTGTAATGCGCCACCACCTTCAACATGTGGTACATAATCAATAGAGATTTTTTCATTAAAATCTAAATCACTAGCGCATAATGTAGCTAAAATAAGAACTTTAATCATACTAGCTGATTTATGAAGGTGATTTCCATTTAAGCAAATTGTTTCTTGGGGATTTTTCAGATTGCAGATTAAATAAGACCAATCTCCATCTAATTTTTGTACATAATCATTTAGATAATTTTGTAATTTATTCATGATAACACATCTTTTCTGTATAATAATTAAATTATTATCTATTATATCATACTGTACACGAGAGCCAAAATACGTGATAAATACCTGCTATAATGGAGTTTAGAAATACTGTATACAGTATTTAATTGTAAATTTGTAAAAAATATCTATGCAAGATAAAAATGACGTGCTATAATGATTTACGTTAAATACAGAAAAGGTATATAAGTAAAATTTATATACCTATTTTATTTTTTTTATTTTATGATTTGTGAATAAAGATATTTCTATCAAGGAGTTGTGGTTTAATCATGAGTTTAAAAAACGCATATTTACAGAAAGTTTACGACAAAGTAGTAGCTAAAAATCCAAACGAAGCAGAATTCCAACAAGCAGTTTATGAAGTTTTAGAATCTATTACACCTGCAATTGAAAAAAATCCTGCTTATGAAAAAGCTAATATTATTGAACGCATGGTTGAGCCTGAACGTATGATTACTTTCCGTGTAACATGGGTTGATGATAATGGTAACGTACAAGTAAATCGTGGCTATAGAGTACAATTTAACTCTGCTATTGGACCATACAAAGGTGGTCTTCGTTTACATCCTTCCGTATGTGCTTCTGTAATTAAATTTTTAGGTTTTGAACAAGTATTGAAAAATTCTTTGACTACTCTTCCTATGGGTGGCGGTAAAGGCGGTAGTGATTTCGATCCAAAAGGTAAATCTGATATGGAAATCATGCGTTTTTGCCAAAGCTTCATGACTGAACTTGCAAAACATATCGGTGCAGATACTGACGTTCCTGCTGGTGATATCGGTGTTGGTGCTCGTGAAGTTGGTTACTTATTTGGTCAATACAAACGTCTTCGCAACGAATTCACTGGTGTATTAACTGGTAAAGGTTTATCCTTCGGTGGTTCTTTAGTAAGAACTGAAGCAACTGGTTATGGTTTATGCTATTTCGTTGAAGAAATGTTAAAAGATAGCAATACATCTTTTGCTGGTAAAGAAGTTGTAGTATCTGGTTCTGGTAACGTTGCTATTTATGCTGCTGAAAAAGCTATGGAATTAGGTGCAAAAGTTATTGCTATGAGCGATTCCAATGGTTATGTAGTAGATAACGATGGTATCAAACTTGATGTTGTAAAACAGATTAAAGAAGTTGAACGTAAACGTATTAAAGAATACGCTGAACGTGTTGAAGGTGCACAATATCATGAAGGTTGCAAAGGTATTTGGACTGTTAAATGTGATATTGCACTTCCTTGTGCAACTCAAAATGAAATTGATCTTGAATCCGCAAAAGCTCTTGTAGCTAACGGCTGTAAAGTTGTTGGTGAAGGTGCAAATATGCCTTCCACTATTGATGCAATCAACTATTTCTTAGATAATAAAGTTCTCTTTGCTCCTGCAAAAGCTGCAAATGCTGGCGGTGTTGCTACTTCCGGTCTTGAAATGAGCCAGAACAGCGAACGTTTAAGCTGGACATTTGAAGAAGTAGATGCAAAATTACATTCAATCATGGTAAATATCTACAAAAATGCAGCAACAACTGCAAAAGAATATGGCTTTGAAGGTAACCTCGTAGTAGGTGCAAACATTGCTGGTTTCTTAAAAGTAGCAGATGCTATGCTTGCTCAGGGCTATGCTTATTAATAAGTAATTTAAAATATAGAATAAAGCAATTAAAAGTGCAGAAATTTATTTTCTGCACTTTTTTTATTTTATAAAGCTGTCGTTAATGAATAAGAGTTTATAAATATCAAAAATAAATTCTTATTTAATAATTATTATTAATATGATATAATTAATAGTATAAAACTAGGATTTATAAATGATTTTAAATTTGATAATAATATAAATAAGGAGGATATATTTTGTCTGATTTTATAACAGTAAAAGGAGCGAGAGCTCATAATTTAAAAAATATAGATGTAAAAATTCCTCGTGATAAATTAGTAGTAGTAACAGGATTGAGTGGCAGTGGAAAATCTTCATTAGCTTTTGATACGATATATGCCGAAGGTCAACGTCGTTATGTAGAGTCTTTATCTGCATATGCTAGACAATTTTTAGGGCAGATGGATAAACCAGATGTTGATTATATAGAAGGATTATCACCTGCTATATCTATTGACCAAAAGACAACAAGTCATAATCCTCGTTCTACAGTGGGAACAGTTACCGAGATTTATGATTATTTGCGTTTATTATTCGCTAGAGTGGGAAAACCTCATTGTCCAAAATGTGGCAAGCCTATCACTCAGCAGACAGTAGACCAAATGGTAGATAATATCATGAGTTTGCCAGAACGCAGTAAATTATTGATCATGGCACAAATCATTCGTGGAAAAAAAGGCGAACATAAAAAAGTATTGGAACAAATTCGCAAAGAAGGTTATGTGCGTGTACGCATTGATGGCGAAGTTATAGATATTAATGAAGAAATTAATCTAGAAAAAAATAAAAAACATACGATTGAAGTTGTAATCGACCGCTTGATTGTGCGTGAAGGCATTGAACAACGTTTAGCAGATTCACTTGAAACTGCTTTAGATATAGGTGAAGGAATTGTCTATGTACAAGTAGTTGATGGTGAATTATTGATGTTTAGCCAAAATTTTGCTTGTATAGATTGTGGTATCAGTCTGCCAGAAATTGCTCCGCGTATGTTTTCATTTAATAGTCCATATGGGGCTTGCCCTGAATGTAGTGGACTTGGCAGTCATCAACAATTTGATATAGATTTAGTAATGCCAAATAAAAATTTAAGCCCAGCAGAAGGTTTATTTGCACCATTATCTAAAAATCCAGCTTCTTATGCTATGGTACAGATTGAAGCTGTATTGAAAAAATATGGTTATACTTTAAATACTCCATGGAATGAAATCGATAAAAATATTCAAGAGTATTTGATAAATGGTTCAGGTGAGGAAAGATTTAATTATTCATATGTGAATATGTATGATGAATATAAAGAGTATTTTTCACCATTTGAAGGTGTAATGCCTATGCTTGAGCGTCGTTATAAAGAAACTAATTCAGATATAATGCGAGAATCATATGAAGCATATATGAGCACTACACCATGTCCAAAATGTAAAGGGGCAAGGTTAAAACCAGAAGTATTGTCTATCACTATTGGCGATAAAAATATAAAACAAGTAACAGATATGACTATCGCTGAAGCTAGTGAATTTTTCAAAAATCTAAAATTCACTGAGCGTGAAGAAATCATTGCTAAACAGATAATGAAAGAACTTCATGCTAGATTAGGCTTTTTACTAGATGTAGGATTAGAATATTTAACATTATCTAGAGCGGCAGGCACTTTATCTGGCGGGGAAGCTCAGCGTATTCGCTTAGCTACACAGATAGGTTCAGGGTTAGTGGGAGTATTATATATTTTAGATGAACCTAGTATAGGACTTCATCAAAGAGATAATAATAGATTATTAGCTACATTAAAACATCTTCGTGATTTAGGAAATACATTGATTGTGGTAGAACATGATGAAGATACTATGTATGCAGCAGATTGTATTATTGATATAGGGCCAAAAGCAGGAGCTGGTGGCGGTGAAGTAGTAGCTCAAGGAACTGTTGAAGAAATCAAGCAAAATTTAAATTCAATAACAGGGCAATATTTAAGTCGTAGAAAATATATACCAGTACCAAAAGAGCGAAGAAAAGGCAATGGCAATTTTATTGAAGTTGTCGGTGCTAAAGAAAATAATTTAAAAAATATAAATGTAAAATTTCCATTAGGTGTATTTACTGTAGTAACAGGTGTTTCTGGTTCTGGAAAATCTACTTTGGTAAATGAAATATTGTATAAAGGTTTAGCAAGTAAATTATATACAATAAAAGGGAAACCAGGTAAACATAAAGAGATAAAAGGCATTGAAAATATAGATAAAATCATCAATATTGACCAATCGCCAATAGGAAGAACACCTCGCTCTAATCCTGCGACATATACAGGTGTATTTGATAGTATTCGTGAATTATTTAGTCAAACTAATGAAGCGAAGATAAGAGGATATAAGCCTGGTCGTTTTAGTTTTAACGTTAAAGGTGGACGTTGCGAAGCTTGTCATGGTGATGGCATTATAAAAATCGAAATGCACTTTTTACCAGATGTATATGTTCCATGCGAAGTTTGTAAGGGAGCGAGATATAATCGTGAAACTTTAGAAGTAAAATATAAAGGGAAAACTATATCTGATGTACTCAATATGACAGTTGATGAAGGCTGTGTATTTTTTGAAAATATACCTAAAATTTATCGCTATATGAAAGTATTACAAGATGTAGGACTTGGTTATATTCAATTGGGACAGCCAGCGACAACATTATCTGGCGGTGAAGCACAGCGTGTAAAATTAGCTTCTGAATTAGCTAGAAGAAGTACAGGCAAAACTCTGTATATTTTAGATGAACCGACAACAGGACTGCATACAGCAGATATTCATCAACTTTTAGATGTATTACAGCGATTAGTTGATGGTGGAGATACTGTAGTTGTCATTGAACATAATCTTGATGTGATTAAAACAGCAGATTATTTGATTGATTTAGGTCCTGAAGGTGGCAATCGCGGTGGTACTATTGTAGCTAAAGGAACACCAGAAGATATAGCTAAAGTAAAAGCTTCATATACAGGGCAATTTTTAAAACCTTTACTTGAAGAAGGAAAAAGATTAAATAAACGAGATGCATAAAAATAAAGACCTTAAGCCAAATGACTTAAGGTCTTTATTTTTTAGTATAAAAGGGGTTAAAAAGCACTATATAAAGTATATAGTGAGGAGAATAAAAGCATTACAAATATAATGCGATTAAACATTTTTTGAGAAAGATAAGGGAATAATTTATTACCAATCCATAAACCAATGAAACAAAATGGTAATAAATAAATTGATTGTTCTATTGCGAAAGTAAAGTCAGTATTTCCCATTAAAAAGATAATAATTGCACTTATATTAGTAATAGCAAAATAAGCGATACAAGTAGCACGCATGGAAACTTTATCACGATTAGCATTTGCTAAATATAAGATTAAAGGAGGGCCACCCATACTAGTGGCAGTCGTCAAGATACCGGATAACACACCGGTAATACCTGTTTTCAATGTAGTTTCTGTAATCTTTTTATGATTTAATTGCATGATTATCAAGAAAAATAAGATAATTAAACTTACAAAAATTTTTAATATATTATTAGGAGCAATCTGAAAGATTAATAAACCGAGAGGTTGTCCAAGTAAAGAACCTATAAATAAAATCAAAAGAAAACGATAATCTACATTTTTTCGCAGTGCAATAGCAAAAAATATATTGATTACTACACAAATAACTTGAAGAATTAGTACTACTTGTTTAGGATCGTAAACCATTAAAAATAATGGAGTAGAAACAATTGATAGTCCAAATCCTGTCAAAGATTGAATTAGTGTAGAGCCAAAACCGATAAATATAGCTAATATAAGATTTAGATTTATATCGGACATAATATACACCTCATTAAATATTTAATTATATCTTACAAAATATATTTTATAAGATTAAAATATAAAAGTCAAATATTATTTTCTGAATATATCTTGAAAAATATATTTGACAAAATTTATTTTATAAGATAATATATAACTTGTAAAAAATAATATTGAGGTGATAAAAATGATGACAGTTTTAGAAAATCATGAATTGATTGCCAAGATATCTAGTCATGGTGCGGAATTACATAGTTTGTATGATAAAACAACTAAGACAGAATATATTTGGCAAGGCGATAAGACATATTGGTCATGGCATGCACCGATTTGTTTTCCAATTACAGGTAGGGTACATAATGATGAGTATATTTTTGAAAATAAAAAATATGCATTAACAGTTCATGGCTTTGCTAGAGATTATGAATTTTCATTATTAAAAAAGACTGAAAATAGTGTTATTTATGAATTAATTTATAATGATGAAAGCTTAAAAGTATATCCATTTAAATTCTCTTTACAATTAGAATATGTATTATCAGAAAATGGATTACAGGTGAATTACACAGTAAAAAATCTAGAAGATGCAAATAAAGATATATTTTTTGCTCTAGGTTTACATACTGCTTATAATTGCCCATTAGAGAAAACAGATGATTTTGAAGATTATGAATTAATTTTCGAACAAAAAGAAACGGCTAAAAGACATTTTCTGAGTAACGGAATTATTAATAACGAAACAGCAGATTTATTAAATGATGAAGATACTTTAGCTATAAGCAAAAAATTATTTGAAAAAGATTTAATTTTGTTGAAGCAAATTAAATCAAAATATGTTACTTTGAAAAGTAAAAAATCTGGTAAGTTCGTAAGAGTATATTTTAATAATTTCAATAATGTAGGATTTTGGACAAAACCACAGGGGGCACCATTTGTTTGCATTGAGCCTTGGAATGGTTTACCGGATGTAAAAGATAAATATGTAGATTTTTCAGAAAAAGAAGAAATTTGTAAATTAAAATCAAATGAAGAATTTAACTGTAGTTACAAAATAGAAATTAAGTGATTTCTATTAAGATAAGTAAACATTTAATAACTAAGGGGGAGTAGTTATAATGAGTAGTTTAGAACAGACTGTTTCAACTACAAAATTAAAGTTGAAGGAAAAGATTGCTTATGGATTAGGAGATGTTGGTAATAACTTTTTATTCGATTTAGGGCAGATATATTTATTAAAGTTCTATACAGATATATTAGGTTTGCCAGCTATTTGGGCAGGTTCTATTTTCTTAGTAAGTAAAGTTTTTGATGCTTTTGCCGATATGTCTGTAGGTACAGTAGTAGACTCAGGTAAATTTAGCAGTAAAAAATTAGGTAAATTTAGACCATTTATGATTTATGGACTTATACCATTGGGATTAATGACCGTAGTTTGTTTTACCAATCCAGATTTTAGTGTTACTGGGAAATTGATATTTGCGTATGCATCATATATGTTATTTGGTTTAACATATAGTATCGTAAATATTCCATTTGGTTCTATTGCTTCTGTAATGACACAAGATCCATTGGAACGTTCACAATTAGCAGCTTTCCGTCAAGCTGGTAGTAATACAGGTTTGTTGATTACAACAGTTGCATTTATGCCAATTGTGTTGTTATTTGATAGTGAAGAAACAGGTTATTTCGTAGCCGCTTGTGTTTTTGCTATAATGGGTGTTTTGGTTACATTATATTGTGCTTTAAATATTAAAGAACATGTAAAAGTAGATAGAAAAGTTCATGAACGTGTTCATTTAGGAACTGCATTTAAATCTATTTTGAAAAATTCTCCATTATTAATTTTATGTTTAGTAAACTTATTCACATTCTCAGCTTTTAACGTAAAATTAGCTGTACAGGTATATTATTGCCAATACATTTTAAATGATATGACAATCATTCCTTATATGGGCTTCTTCAGTATTGGTTGTGTATTTATCGGTGTTGCTTTAGTAACTCATATGGTAAAATGGCTTGGTGGTAGAAAACAAACATATATGTTTGGTTGTGCTGTATGGGCTGTTGGTGATATTATCAACTATTTATTTGTAACAGATCCAACAATGTTTATCGTATTCTCTTGTGTTGCTTTCTTTGGTAGTTCTTTTGTAAATAGCTTAAACTGGGCTTTAGTAGCAGATGCTGTTGAATATGGTGAATATAAAACAGGTGTAAGAGCTGAAGGTATTGTATATTCATTCTTTACTTTCTTTAGAAAATGCTCTCAGGCAGTAGCTGGCTTTGTACCAGGTTTAGTATTAACAATGGTAGGTTATGTGCCAAATGCTGTTCAATCTTTAGAAGCATTAGAAGGTATTAGAGGCTTGATGTTTATCTATCCAGGTGTACTTGCTATTGCAACTATTATTGTAATGGGCTTCTTCTACAAATTAAGTGATCAAAGATTTAGAGAATTATTATTTGAATTACAAAAAAGAAAAAGCCAACAAGCTAAGCAATAAACTATAGAAAAATAGAAAAAATATCTCCTTACATTGAAAATATACATTAAAAATATGTTAAAATAGAAAAAGTATTAATTAAGAGTATTATTGTGAGGAGAAAAAGAAATGGCTTTTAGTAAATCAGCGCCTATTCAATTACATTATCAATTAGCAAATGAATTAAGAAATTATATACAAAGCGGTTCTTGGAATATTGGAGATTTATTTCCTACTGATAGGGAAATTATGGAAAAATACAAAGTCAGTGCAACAACTGTTCGTAGAGCAGTAAAACAGTTAGTTGAAGAAGGCTGGATCGAAAGACAACCAGGTAAAGGAACTTTTATCAAAAAAGAACCAATAAAAGAAGAATTAGGCAAATTGACAGGCTTTTTCGAAGAAATGACAAATAAGGGATTTGTGCCTAAAGCTGAAGTTTTAGATATCATAGAAGTTGATGTAGATGAAGCTTTGTTGAAAAAATTTCCTGAAGTAAAATTATTAAATGAAGAAAAAGTTATGTTAATAAAGAAATTGCATAAAATAAATGATAAAAAATTGATTTATGTTAATAGTTTTTGGAAATTAGAATATGGTAAAGAATTAGCTAAATATGATTTATCTAATACAGGTGTATATGAAATTGCTGATAGATTTTTAAATGTACAATTGACTAAAGCGGAAGAAACAATTTCAGCGAAAGCTGCATCTAAAGAAGAGGCAACTCTTTTGGATATAAAAAAAGGAGAGCCTGTATTGTTGATGGAACGATTAAGCTATCAAGACAATGTTCCTATAGAATATGCATATAATGTTTATAGAGCAGATAGATATCGTTATAATATAACTTTGCATAAAAATCAGATAAATAAAGAAATAGTAATTGGTTAATCAAATGGTATAGGTCTTCTAAAAAAAGGGAGACCTATACTCTAAAATATATCTTGAAAAATATATTTCAATGAGTATAATAATAGATAAGGATAATTTTAATTTTGTTGAAAATGATTTAAATATGATAAGGTGGTAATAATATGGCTTTAGTTACATTAAAAGAACTTTTAGGAAATATAAAAGATAAAGGTGCTGTAGGTGCATTTAGTACATATGATTTATTTACAGCTCAAGGAATTATAGCGGGAGCAGAAAAAGTTAACATGCCAGTTATTTTAATGATTGGTAGCGGTCCATTAAGTAAACCAGGTAATTTCGAAGTAGGAAAATTGATGGTTAAATTAGCTCAGGAAGCAAAAGTTCCAGCTACTGTATTCTTAGACCATTCAAAATCTTTTGAATTATGCATGAAAGCTATTCAATTAGGTTTCAGTTCTGTAATGATTGATGGTTCTCATTTACCATTTGAAGAAAATGTAGCACTTACTAAAAAAGTAGTAGAAGCTGCTCATGCAGTAGGCGTATCTGTAGAAGCTGAATTAGGAGCTTTAGCAGGTATTGAAGATGGTGAATCAGTAGCTAATGCAAAAGTTACAGATCCAAAAGATGCAGCTAAATTTGTAGAATTAACAAATGTAGATGCAATGGCATTATCCATTGGAAATGCTCATGGATTATATAAAGGTGTTCCAAATTTACATTATGATGTTTTAGAAGAAACTGCAAAATTAATTGATACTCCACTTGTATTACATGGTGGTACTGGTTTGAGTAAAGAACAATTTGCAAAATGTATTGATTTGGGCGTAAAGAAAGTAAATATTGGTACAGAAATCAAACGCTCTTTCATGGATACTTTCACTAACTTACATTTACAAGATAAAGAAGCATATGATTTTGTAAATATTCCACAAAAAGCAAAAGAAGCAGTAGCAAATACAGTAGAACAAAATTTAAGATTTTTTGCTGAAGGCTGGAAATCTGAATTGAAATAAGATGAGGTAGATTTGAGATGACAGTTAGTATGACAACAAATAAAAAAGTAAATAAGATAGCTGTTGTACAAACTGGAGGTTGTAGTGCAGTTATAAATTCCACTTTAGCTGGTATTGTTGAAAATGCTAAAGCAAGTGGTTTAACAATATATGGATTATTAAATGGTTTTGAGGGTTTATTAAATAATAAAATTATAGATTTATCAGTTTTGACAAAAGAACAGATTGATAAATTAAGAAATACTCCAGCTATGTTTTTAGGTTCAAGTCGAATGTTTTTGACTAAAGAAATTTTTAAAGCAATTCCTCAAAAATTAAATGAATTAGGAATAGATGCTTTGATAATGATTGGTGGAAATGGAACTATGTATGCAGCGAAAGTAATTCATCAATCAGCAGTAGAGCAAAATATAGATTTAGTAGTAGTTGGTTCACCAAAAACAGTAGATAATGATATGTTTGGCATTGAATATAGCCCAGGTTTTGGTAGTGCTGCTAAATATATTGCGCAATTAGTTAGAGATATAAGCGTTGACCTTGAATCTATGAAGACATTTGAACAAGTTCGCATTATTGAAGTTATGGGTCGTTCTGTTGGGTGGTTAGCAGCTGCTAGTATGCTTGCTAAAAGAAGTGAAAAAGGTGCACCACATTTAATTTATTTACCAGAACATGATTTTAATGAAGCTGAATTTGTAGAAGATGTAAAAAAAGTATATGAAGAAAATGGTTTTGTAGTAGCTGTTATTGGTGAAGGTATTCATGATAGCGAAGGAAATCCAGTCGGTTCAAATCCATTTGCTGATGTAAAACAGGCAAGCAAAATTTATGGTGGAGCTTCCACTTATTTAGCATCACTTATCAGTGAAAAATTAAATTTAAAGGCACGTGCTCAAGATTTAACTATGGCACAGAGATGTTTTGGGGCACTACGTTCAGATATTGATGAGCAAAAAGCTTATAAAATAGGATTTGTAACTATTGAAGCATTAAAAGACAATCATGATAATGAAATGATTTGTTTAGCAGATAATAATGAAGATTATTATACTATTGCTTTAGAAGATGTTGGTGGCAAAGAAAAGAAAGTGCCTGATGCTTTTTATGATGCTAAAAATAAACAAATGACAAAAGACTTTAAAGAATGGATTATGCCAATTATTGGCAATTTTGATGATAAGTATTTATCTTTAAGCGATATGAAATAAAAAAAGGACGTGTATATATTATGGCAATTAAGGCGGTATTTGTTCCATTAGCGAGAACTACTTTTTATATGCCTAGTGCAGAAGAAAGTTTTAAAAACTCTGTAAATGTTTTAAAAAATATTTTTGAAGATATAAAAGTACCAGAAGCTTTAATAACTGATCCAGCTGATTTAACAGCTTATTTAGATGAAGTAGATAAAGCAGATTTAATTATTTATCAATGTACAACATTTATCGGCTCTGAATTTATGTATGAATTAATGCGTAAATTTAAATGTCCTGTGATTATTTGGGCAATCAGAGAACCATCTATTGATGGAACAAGATTAAAATTAAATTCTTTAACAGGAGCATTTTCTGCTGGTAATAGTGTGTATACACAAGATAGAGATTTTGATTTTGTCTTTGGTAATCCAGATGAACAATATGTAATCGATGAATTTACAAAATACAATAAAGCTATAACTTTAATCAATGATTTAAAAGAATTAGTTATTGGTGTAGTTGGTAATCAGCCAGCAGGTTTTGGCTTTGGTGCTATTAATGAAACTGATTTAGTAGGTGCATTAGGTAGCAGAGTTGCTCGTGTAGAAGCAGCAAGCATCATGGAAAAAGCTAAATCTTATACAAGCGAAGAACTTGCAAAAGATTTAGAAGAATTAAATAGCCGTACAATAAACGTAAATATTCCACAGGAAAATATGGAAAAATATGCAAGACTTAGAAAAGCTTTCCAAGCCTTTGTTGATGAAAACAAAATAGGCGCATTAGCTTCTCGTTGTTGGCCTGATTTCTTCACTGGTTTTGGAGCTCCTGTTTGTGCAGTATTATCCATGTTAAATGACAATAATATTCCATCATCTTGTGAAACTGATATCGGCGGTGCTATCAGTATGTTTATCGGCAGTAAATTAACTAATACTGCAACATATTTTGGTGATCCAGTAGCTATTGATGAAGCTTGTGATAGTATTGTTTATTGGCATTGCGGAGCAGGCGCAAGTTCTTTAGCAAATGCATCTTGTGGTGCTAAATTAGGTGTACATCCTAATAGAAAAATTGGCCCAGTAATGGATTTTGGTTTAAAAGCAGGTAAAGTTACTGTTTTAAGATTGGGTAAAGATAAAGATGGTTATAGAATGTTCATTTATAAAGGTGAAGCTTTAGATGAACCACAAAAATTCTATGGTACATCTGTAACAGTAAGACCTGAAAATGGCAATGCAGCAGCATATGTTAAAAACTTCGTTAAAGATGGTTGGGAACCACATTTTGTTATTGCTTATGGCGATATCATAGATGAAGTAAAAATTATGTGTAATCTTTTGAAAATAAGAGTTTTTGAATATTAATTTTGAACATTATAAGAATAGGGGTAAATAAAATGAAAATCGGATATATTGGATTAGGCTTAATGGGTGGCCCTTTAGCTAGAAATTTAATTAGAGCTGGTAAAGAAGTAAAAGTTTTTGATTTAAATGAAGAAAGTATCAAAAGAACTTTAGCAGTAGGTACAACAGGTGTGGGCGTAAAATCTGCAGATGAATTAGCTGATTGTGATGTAGTATTTACAAGCTTGCCATTACCTGTGCATATTAAATCCACTATGATTGGTGAAAATGGGTTATTAAATAAAATGAAAGAAGGTAGTGTTTATATTGATGTAAGCACTATTGATCCACAAACAGCTCAAGAATTAGAAGACTTTGCAGCAGCAAGAGGCATTGGTTTTATGGGTTGTCCACTTGGTAAAGGTCCTGCTCAAGCAGAAAAAGCAGAACAGCCTATTTTTGCTGGTGGTAAAAAAGAAACTTTTGAAAAAGTAAAAGAAATTTTGGAAATCGTTGGTAGCCCTGTATATTATATGGGTGGAGCAACTCAAGCATATGCTTTTAAATTAATTAGTAATATGGTTGGTATGACAAATTTAGCTGTATTATCCGAAGGTATGCGTCTTTGTGAAAAAGCTGGTATTGAAGGTAATTTATTCCAAGAATTATTAGCAGAAACTGGAGCGGATTCAGCTCAACTTCATATGAGAGGACCTTTAATGCTTGCTAATGATTATGCAAATCGTTTTGGTGTTAAACTTGCATTAAAAGATGTTCGCTTAGGTTGTGAAATGGGCGATGCATGGGGATATAGTGCAGAATTTACAAAATTGGCAAAATCTTATTTTGAAAAAGCTGATAATGAAGGCTATGGTATGGAAGATTGCGTAGCTGTATATAAAGTAATTAAATAATTGTTTGATTAGTTTTACGATAAAGAGGTAATTATAATGAGAAAAGCGTTTATTTGTCCAACAAAATATGTTCAAGGTGAAGATGAACTTTTAAATTTAGGTTATTTTGTATCTACTTATGGAAAAACAGCATTGTTGATTGCTCATCCAGATGATATTGCACGTGTTCAAGATAAATTAGATAAAACAGCAGAAAAATTCGGTGTAAAATTTGTAACAAGTTCTTTTAGTGGTCAATGCTCTAGACAAGAAGTAGCTCGTTTACAGGAAGTAGCTAAAGAAAATAAATGCGATTGCACTATTGGTCTTGGTGGCGGCAAAGCTATCGATACAGCAAAATGTGTAGCTCAAGGTGATGCTTTGATTATCGTACCTACAATTGTAGCAACTGATGCTCCAACTAGTCATTCTGCTGTATTATATACTCCAGATGGAGCTTTTGATGATTATGCATATTTCAAACAAAGCCCAAGTGTTATTTTGATTGATACAACAGTTATTGCAAATGCACCAGTACGTTTCTTAGTATCTGGTATGGGTGATGCTTTATCCACATATTTTGAAGCACGTGCTACTACAAGAGCTTTTGCTAATGTAAATGCAGGTCTTCCTTGTGGCTATCGTGAAGGTCTTTGCGGCCCTGCAAAATCAACAAATGCAGCATTTATCTTTGCTAAAACTTGCTATGAAATGTTGTTAGAAAATGGTGTAAAAGCAAAACAAGCTTGCGAATGTAAAAAAGTAACTCAAGCTTTAGAAAATATTATTGAAACAAATGTTTTATTATCTGGTATTGGTTTTGAAAGTGGCGGACTTGCAGCTGCTCATGCTATTCATGATGGCTTAACTATTCTTGAAGGTAGCCATAAATATATGCATGGTGAAAAAGTTGCATTTGGTACAATTATTCAGTTAGTATTAGAAAATGCACCAACAGAAGAATTACATGAAGTACTTGATTTCTGCTTAGCAGTAGGTCTTCCTGTATGTTTAGAAGATATCGGTGTGGATACTATTACTGATGAAGAATTGATGCAGGTTGCAGAAAAATCTTGTATTCCAGAAGAATCCGTACATTCTATGCCATTCCCTATCACTGTAGATGATGTTGCAGCAGCTATTATTACAGCTGATAAAATTGGTAAAGAATATAAAATGAAAAAAATGTCTAAATAATATTTGAAATAAGGGTACGAACATGAAAAAGATAATTAATACACCAGAAACAATTGTTAAAGAAATGTGTAAAGGGTTTGTTTTAGCAAACCCTACACTAGAATTTGTAGAAAAATATAAAATCGTAAAGAAAAAAAATATAGATAAAAATAAAGTAAGCTTAATCAGCGGTGGCGGTAGCGGTCATGAACCAGCTCATGCAGGTTTTGTCGGTAAAGGCATGTTAGATGCTGCTGTATGTGGTGATGTATTTGCTTCTCCATCACAAGTACAGGTATACCAAGCAATTAAAGCTACAGCAAGTGATAAAGGCACATTACTTATCATTAAAAACTATAGCGGTGATATGATGAACTTCCAAAGTGCTGCTTATTTAGCAGAAATGGATAATATCACTGTAGATTATGTAAAAGTTGAAGATGATATTGCAGTACAAGATAGCTTATATACAGTTGGTCGTCGTGGTGTTGCAGGTACTGTTTTTGTGCATAAAATTGCAGGTGCAGCAGCTCAAAAAGGTTTAGAATTAGCAGAAGTAAAAAGAATTGCACAAAAAGCTGCTGATAATGTTAGAAGCTTAGGTTTTGCATTTACTTCTTGTACTGTACCAGCAAAAGGAACACCTACATTTGAACTTGCTGAAGATGAGATGGAATATGGTGTAGGTATTCATGGTGAACCTGGTATAAGACGTGAAAAAATTGCAACTGCTGATGAATTAGCTCATCGTATGGTAGAAGCATTAGTTGATGATTTAAAATTAGCTGATAATGATGAAGTTGCTGTTTTAGTAAATGGTTTTGGCAGTACACCATTAATGGAATTAAATGTATTAAATTACGCTGTAAATAAAGAATTAGCTAGCAAAAACTTAAAACCAGTACGCATTATTGTTGGCAATTACATGACAAGTATAGATATGGCAGGAGCTTCTGTTTCTTTATTGAAATTAGATGAAGAATTAAAATCTTATTTAGTAGCACCTGTAGATACACCTTCTTTAAAAATCAATGAAAATGAAGAAGATGTAGATATGAGCCTTGTTGCAAAACAAGATGAAAATAAAGTAGCAAAAGAAGTTTCTTTTGATGTAGAAACTGATTTAGCTTATGCTGATGTAGTAGATAATAAAATCACTTTAAATAATATGATTTATATTATTGATAAAATGAGTGAAATTATTATTAGAAATGAAGTACCATTCTGCGAATTAGATTCTCATGCAGGTGATGGTGACTTCGGTATGAGTGTAGCTAAAGGTTTTAAAGAATTGAAACGTCAATGGCATGAAGTAGTAGCTCAAGGAAAAGATATCGGTGCATTTTTAGAAGCTTGCTCTATGGTTATCATGGAACATTGTGGCGGTGCTTCTGGCCCTGTTTGGGGATTTGCTTTCAAAACAGCAGGTAAAGTTGCAGAAGGTAAACAAGAATTAACTGT
Source organism: Megamonas rupellensis DSM 19944 (assembly GCF_000378365.1). Lineage (NCBI taxonomy): Bacteria > Bacillati > Bacillota > Negativicutes > Selenomonadales > Selenomonadaceae > Megamonas > Megamonas funiformis. Next base: position 62,328 of record NZ_KB899567.1, read on the forward strand.
AGCAGAATTTGCTCAATTATTACAAGGTGCTGTAGATGGAATACAAGCTGTAGGTAAAAGAGCATTCGGTAGAGGTGCTGTAGTTGGTGATAAAACATTGATAGATGCATTAGTTCCATGTGCAGATACTTGGAAAGTAGCAGTAAAACAAAACTGTGATATGGAAAGTGCATTTGTTGAAGGTGCAAAAGCTGCTGTAGCTGGTGCTGATAGTACAAAAGAAATTGTAGCTCGCATGGGTAGAGCAGGTACTGTAGGCGAAAGAAGTATAGGATATCCAGATGCTGGTGCATATGCTTTAGGCGTTATCTTCACAGAATTAACAGATAGCCTTAATTTTAAAAAATAAGGAGAAAGATTATGCAATTAGTAAATATTGAAAATGGTTTTTCTTTAATAGAAAATGATAAAGTAGTATTTTCTCATACAATAGATAATCCAGCTATCTTTATTGGTAAAGGTAAAGAAAAAATGGATATTTATCGTGGCAACTTTGATATAGAAGATTATGTAATTGAAAGATATCCATTAAAAAATGCTAAAGTTGATGGTAATAAAGTATTATTATCAGCTTATAATGATGTAGCTGAAATTGAATTAAATGTTGAAACTAAAGATAATTATGCAAAAGTAAATATTAAAGCTACAAATGATGATGTAAATCGTATTTGGATTAGAATTCCAGCTCAAAAAGAAGAATTTGTTTGGGGCTGTGGGGAACAGATGTCTTATTTCAATTTGAGAGGAAGACATTTCCCTCTTTGGACATCTGAACCAGGTGTTGGTCGTGATAAAACAACAGAAATAACATTTTTATCTGATAAATACAATAAAGCTGGTGGCGATTATTATAATACTAACTATCCACAACCAACTTTTGTATCTTCAAGAAAATATGCTTGTCATGTAAACAGCACAGCTTATGCAGATTTCGATTTTAGAAATGAAGCATTCCATGAATTACAAATTTGGGAAGTTCCTGAATCTATAGAATTTTTCACAGCAGATACTTTCTTGGGTATTATTGAAGAATTAAGTGATAGATTTGGTAAACAGCCTAAATTAGCAGATTGGTTATATGATGGTGTTATTTTGGGATTAAAAGGCGGAGAAGAAAATACATTCTCTCGTATGGAAAATGCTATAAACCATGGTATTCCAGTTGTAGGTGTATGGAGTGAAGACTGGGCTGGTGTAAGAGAAACATCTTTTGGTACAAGAAATTTCTGGGATTGGAAATGGGGTAAAAAACGTTATCCTAATTTAGATAAAAAAATCAAAGAACTTGAACAAAGAGGTATTCGCTTCTTAGCATATGCTTGTCCATATCTTTGCACAGATGGAGATTTATTCCCAATTGCTGAAGAAAGAGGATATTTTGCTAAAAATTCTAAAGGTGAAACAGCACTTGTAGATTTTGGTGAATTTTATTGTGGTATCGTAGATTTCACAAATCCAGAAGCAGCAGATTGGTTTAAAGAAGAAATCATTCAGAAAAATATGCTTGATTTTGGTGTACGTGGCTGGATGGCTGACTTTGGTGAATATTTACCAACAGATGATGTTTATCTTGCAAATGGCGTAGATGCAAAAATCATGCATAATGCTTGGCCAGCACTTTGGGCAGAAGTAAATGCTAAAGGTGTTGCTGAAAGAGGCTTAACAGATGAAGTAACATTCTTCATGCGTGCAGGTGGTACAGGTACACAGAAATATTGTCCAATGCTTTGGGCTGGTGACCAATGCGTAGATTTCTCTCGTCATGATGGCTTGAATACTGTTATCTGTGGTGCATTATCCTCTGGTCTTTTAGGTAATGCATATCATCATAGTGATATTGGTGGTTATACAAGCTTATTTGGTAACCGCAGAACTAAAGAAGTATTTGATCGTTGGGTAGATATGGCAACATTCACATCTATGATGAGAACTCATGAATGCAATAGACCATATGAAAACTTCCAATTTGACCAAGATGCTCAAACAATGGCTCATTTAGCTAGAATGACAAATATTCATCGTCATTTAAAACCATATTTAAAATCCTTGTCTGAAGAAGCTAGTCAAAAAGGCTATCCAGTACAAAGACCATTATTTGTTCATTTTGAAAATGATATAAATACTTATGCTATTCAAGATGAATATATGTTTGGTCCAGATATGTTGGTAGCACCTGTTCATAAAAAAGATGTAAAAGAATGGCAGGTATATTTACCAGCAGGTCAACCATGGGTAAATATTTGGAATATGCAAGAAATCCAAGGTGGTCAAAGTATTACAATTGATGCTCCAATTGGAAAACCACCAGTATTCTTCCGCAAAGGTAGTGCATGGACTGAATTATTCAATGGTGTAAAAGAAATTTGATAATAGAATAGACAGCTTATAGAAATATAAGCTGTCTAATATTTAAATAAGCTATAAATATTTTTGTAATATTTTTTATTTTCAATATTTATATTGAGCAAGGAGAGAAGTTATTTATGAATAAAAAAATGTTAACATCTACACTTAGTGCGATGGTTTTAAGTGGATTGATTACAGGAACAGCATTAGCAGCACAAAATCCTTTTTCTGATGTTCCAGAAGATAGTTGGGCATATGATGCAGTAAGTCAATTAGCAGCTGATGGTATTATTGATGGATATCCAGATGGTACATATAAAGGTCAAAATACAATGACTCGTTATGAAATGGCTCAAATTACAGCTCGTGCTATGGCAAAAACTGATTTAGATAAAGCAGATAAAGCTTTAGTAGATAAATTAGCTGCTGAATTTGCTGAAGAATTAGATAATCTAGGTGTTAGAGTTAGCGATTTAGAGAAAAAATCTGATAATGTAAAATGGTCAGGAACTGTAAGATATCGTTATACTGATGTAGATAAAACTAAACCTAGTGGAAATAGTGAACATAATTTATTATTCCGTATAGAACCTCATGCATATATTGGTAATACAGGTTGGATGGCACATTCTCGTGTGGAATATTTAAGCGATATTGGTAATGATGAAAATTTTGATGCTACAGTAGATAGAGCATGGGTAGAAGGTCCTGCTTTAGGTGGAACATGGAAATTAGGTAAATATCCAATTTTACCGATGAATGGTTTATTATTAGATGATAAAGTATCTGGTGCAGAAGTAATCTTTAATAATGATAATTTAAAAACTACAATTCAAGCTGGTCGTTTTAATACTGATAGATCTGCAGCTAATCCAGATATGGATAAAACTACAGCAGATTATTATGCTGTACAATTTGATTATGCTCAAGATAAATGGACAGGTCAGGCTGGATATTATTTATTTAAAGATTATTTCAAAGAAAATACTATTAATTTAGGTAATGGAAAAACTTTATCTAGCGCAGATTTTGATACAGATGAATTGAGTCTTTGGAATGTTGGTTTAGGTTATAAATTTGATGATAACTTTAAAATAGCTGGAAATTATGCTGAAAATACAAAAGGCGAAGGCTATAATACAACAGGAGATTTCACAGTACAAGGTGATGAATCTAAAGCTTATAGTGTTGAATTAACATATAAAGGCTATGATACAAAAGATCCAGGTTCTTGGGATGCATTTGTTGCATATCGTTATTTAGGTGCAATGGTTGCTATTGGTCCAGTTTATAAAGGTGCATGGACTGACCAGAAAGGTATTGAATTTGGCGTAGAATTTGTACCAGCTGAAAATGTATTAGCAACATTAAAATATTTTGATGGTAAAGATATTTCCACAGATCAAGATGCAAGTAAATTCTTTGGACAACTTGAATTACAATTTTAATTAATTTAAGGGGGTAAAAGATATGAGTAATACAGTTATTACCATTAGTAGACAATATGGTAGTGGTGGTAGAGAATTAAGTGAAATTTTAGCTAAAAAACTAGGCGTAAAATTATATGATAGACAAATTATTCATATGGCTGCAGCGATGTTAGGCATTGGTGATTTAACAGATGAATCTTTACGCGAATTAGAAAATAAAGTATTACCACTTTCTTCTGCATTCATGCCATTTTATTCTTTTGGTTCTCATGCTGGCCCAAATGTTAATACTGAATTGTTTTTAGCAGAATCAAAAGTGATTCATCAATTAGTTAATGATGGTCCATGTGTTATTTTAGGTCGTTGTGCAGATTATATTTTAAGCGAACAAGAAAATCATTATTCATTTTTTATCTATGCTGATGACGATTATAGAGCTAGTAGAGGAAAAACAACTTATGCTGGAAAATCCTTGAAAGAACTCAATGCAGAAGATAAAAAACGCGCAGAGTATTACAAGTACCATACAGGTAGAGTGTGGGGAGACCCTAAAAACTACGATTGTATAATCAATACAAGTAAAATGCCTTTAGAAAAAGCAGCTGATTTAATTATTGATTATATAAAAATTAGACAGAATAATAAATAATATGATGATAAATCCCCTTTTTATTATTAATAAAAAGGGGATTTGTTTATGAGGAAAAAGAAAATGGAAAAAATGATATATAAAAATCCGAATTATTCTATAGAAGATAGAGTAAATGATCTAATAAAAAGAATGACCTTAGAAGAAAAAGTAATGCAGTTATGTGGACAATTACCATCAAGTTTTGTAAAAGATGGTAAAATAGATTACAAAAGATTAAAAGTTATAGCTAAATGTGGATATGGAAGAATAACACAATATTCATTAGTAGGTTTAACTGATATAAAAAGGATAAGGTCATTTAGTAATGAAATTCAAAAAGTTTTTGTAAATGAGACACGATTAAACATTCCTGTAATATTACAAAGTGAATGTTTATCAGGATATCCTAGTGAAGGTGGAACAATTTTTCCAGCAATGATAAACTTAGCTGCTAGTTGGGCGCCTAAATTAGTTGAAGATATGGCAAAAATTATTGGCAAAGAATGTAAAGATGTAGGTATAAATACTGTTATGAGTCCAGTTGTTGATATATCCAGGGATCCTAGATGGGGAAGGTGTTATGAAACTTTTGGTGAAGATGTATATTTAACTACACAAATGGGAATAAATTATGTAAAAGCAATACAAAATGAAGGAGTAAGTTGTATAGCAAAGCATTTCTTGGGGTATGCAGAGACTCAAGGTGGTTTGAATACAGCAGTTACTAGAGTAAATAATCGAGAATTATATGAAGTTTTTGCAACTCCTTTTGAAGCTTTAGATAAAGTGGCTAATGTAGATGGAATGATGGCTTCTTATTCAGAAATAGATGGATTACCTGTAGGTTGTAATAAAGTCATCATAAATGATTTATTGAGAAAAACTATGAATTTTAAAGGATTATTGACTTCTGATGGTGCTGCAATATGGAAGATATATGATTATTTTAAATTAGCTAAGACTTATGAAGAAGCAGGTTTATTAGCGAAAAAAGCAGGATTAGATACAGAAATACCGATTGGAGGGGCATATAAATATTTAGGAAATTTTGTTAAAAATAATCAATTAGATGAACAATTAATAGATGAGTCTGTAAAACGTGTTTTAGCTATTAAATTTAAATTAGGTTTGTTTGAAAATTCGTATATAAAAGAAAATGTAATAAATATAGAAAAAGTACAAGAAAAACGAAATCTGAGCGAAATTATAGCAGAGGAGTCTATAGTTTTACTTGAAAATAAAGATAATATATTACCTTTAACTAAGAATAGAAAAATTGCATTAATAGGGCCACATGCAGATAATAAGCGATATCCTATTGCAGGATATACTTATCCAGCATATATAGAAATGCTTAAATCATTAAAAAAGAATGTTAAAAAAGATGTATCTTTTAATGGTATTATAGATGAAGAACAAAAAGATGAGGATACACAAAGTTTTAATTCTATATATAGTATTTTAAATGAAGATGATTGGAAAAAATTGGATGATGAAATTCATATTCTAGATGAAATAGGAGCTGTATCATTAAAAGAATCCTTAGAAAAATATTATCAAATAGATTATATTAAAGGTTGTACATTAATTGGTAAAGATTATGACGAATTTGAGGAAAGTTATAATTTAGCTATGAAAAATGATGTTATTGTAGTAGCTTTAGGTGGTAATTGTGGCTGGGTTAATGTGACTAGTGGTGAAGGAAAAGATAGATGTAAACTGAATTTGCCAGGGATACAAGAAAAATTATTAGAAAAATTGCAAATGACAAATAAGCCGATAGTATTAGTCTTATATGGTGGAGTATATGTAATACCATCAATGAAAAATATTCAAGCTATATTATATGTAGGATTACCAGGACCATATAGTGGAAATGTTATCAGTAATATCATCAGTGGAAAAGTTAATCCAAGTGGTAAATTACCAATTAGTATACCTAGAAGTGTAGGTCAAATACCAATATATTATAATCATAAAGTAGGTAGTGGATATTATTCTAATGGTGATGAAGTGATGCAAACTATTTTTAGTGGTGGCTATATTGATGAAAGTTATCGACCATTATATCCATTTGGTTTTGGTTTAAGTTATACAAAATTTTTAATAGATGATATAAATATAAAAGATAAAAGTATAAAAACTGGTGAAGATATAGTGATATCATGTACAGTAAAAAATATTGGTAAAATAGAGGGAAAAGAAGTTGTACAGATATATTATTATTTTAAAGATGCTTATGTTATAAGACCTAATAGACAATTAATAGCTTTTAAAAAGATAAGTTTAAAACCAAATGAAGAAATAAATATAATTTTTGAGATAAATACTAAACAATTAGGATATTATAATGAAGATATGGAATTTGTAGTAGAGCCAGGAAGAGCTAATATAATGGTAGGAAATAGTTCAGAAAATATTATCTTTAAAGAAGAAATAAATTTAGTAGGAGAAAAAATAAATATTTTAGGTAATAGAATATATTCAGCAAAGATAAAAGTATAAAAATATATGGAATAAAAAATGAGGATAAGAAAATTCTTATCCTCATTTTTGTTTTTATTAAATTTCAAGATTTTTACCGATTAAACCAATGCAACCGCCTCTTGTAGCAGGTTTACTTTCAGAATGGCAAATTAACCATTTATTTCTAGCAAATAACAAACGATTTTCACCAGTTAAATCAGTAGGAATTGTTTCTAATGGTAAATTAGTATCTTTGATAAGTACAATACCACAACGGAATTCTTCGTTATTTTGACGAGATGGAGCAAAATGAAGTGTAGTAGCATATAATTCTACAGCAGTACCTGCCGGAATAAAGAATTGCTCGATTTTACTTGTTTCATAAGTATTATTATCATAATTGATATCTTGTTGAAGACCAAGCATTAAAATAAGGTCTGTAGCAGCTATATCAATTTCAGAACAACGATGGTATTCAACAGCATTTAATTTATTGTTGCGACCATTGCAATAACCAAATTCGATAGGAACATCGCCGTAAACTTCAGTCTGTAATTGTTTAAATAAAGGAAGTTTTTCAAGGTCAGGATCAGAAGCAACATAAGCAGTGCCTTCTGGAATACTATCTTTTTTTAACATTGTTTCAACAAATTCTGTAGTATCAAGATTTAAAATTCTACCATATTTTTTGAAACTTTCATCAGTAATATTTTTCATAAAAATCACCTTCGTACAATTAGGAATTATAATAAATTTAAAATTATTTCATTTGTAAAATATATCTTACAAAATATATTTTACAAAATTATAAATAATTTGTCTAGTTTTATTTTTGAATTTATTAGAATATAAAAATAAAAAAACTTAGATATTAGATTTGTAGTAAATCCATATCTAAGTCTTAATTTAAAGTAATTTAATTAATTCAGTGATGACAAAATTTAAATCTTCCTGTGTATGACTAGCTGATATAGCAAGACGCAATCGACTTTGATTTTGTGGGACTGTCGGTGGACGGATAGCAGATAAAATAATATGTTTTTCATAGAGTTTTTGAGCTATTTGCAGAGCTTTTTCATTGCTATGCACAATGATAGGCACGATAGGAGTCGTTAAGTTTACATCTATATTATTTTGTTGTAATAAATCTTGTACATAGGAAATATTATCGTACAATTTATTAACTAAACTATTATCATTAGCGATTAAGGACAATGCTTCAAGGCTACTTGCTATATCTGCTGGTGTCAATGCTGTAGAAAAAATGTAACTGCGAGCCTTGTTGATGAGATATTCAATAAGAATTTTTTTGCCAGTGACAAAGCCACCTTCCGAAGCAAGGGCTTTGCTTAAAGTGCCTAACTGAATATCAATTTTTCCTTGTAGGCGAAAATGTTCTACACTGCCATGACCTTTGCCCAAGACTCCTGTAGCATGAGCATCATCAACCATAGTTAAAGCATTGTATTTATGTGCTAAATAGGCTATTTCATCTAAAGGAGCGATATCGCCGTCCATACTAAATACGCTATCAGTAACGATTAATTTCGTATGAGAATATGACAAATTTTTTAATATATTTTCTAAATCTGCCATATTTTTATGACGATAAATTAAAGTTTTAGCTTTGCTGAGTCGACAGCCATCAATTATACTTGCGTGATTTAATTCGTCGCTGATGATGTAATCATTATTATTAGTCAATGCACTAATAGTGCCAACATTAGCCATATAGCCAGTATTAAAGACCAATGCTTTTTCTGTAGATTTAAATTCAGCGAGTGCTTGTTCTAATTTGGCAAATAAAATATGAGAGCCAGATATCAAACGTGAGCCACCAGAGCCTGTACCGTATTTTTCGATAGCATCAATAGCAGCTTTTTTCACTTGTGGGTGATGTGTAAGCCCTAAATAATTATTAGAAGCCATCATTAAAAATTCTTCATTATCTTTTAGAACTTTAGTGGCAGAAATGGGAATATAAGTTATAGGTTTTCGATATAATTGCTGTTGATGTAAAAATTCTATTTCAGTTAAATATTTATTTAAATTATCTTGCATGATATACTCCATTTCAATTTATAAATTAATATCTACAAGTACGGGCTGTCTTTCAAGATAATTTTGCAAAGCTGTGATATCTACAGGTGTTTTTACAAAAAATACTCGACCACCTTGATTGCTATGTAGTGGTTTCATTTTAGTAATACGGTGATAAATATTATTGGCAGATACATAACCGATAATATAATTAGGATCATCAGACCAACATAATTCTCCTACGACATTTGGCGCGGATAAAACTTTACTAGCTAAGACGAGAGCTTCTTGTACATGATTGTCTGTATAGCCTAATTCATCAAAATGTTTTTTGGCTTGTAGTGTATCTTTAAAATCCATGCGACTGACACGAATTCCTCTCATGCCTGTATTATCCAAGCGTTTTCCTGTAGTGGCATCAATTAAAATAGCACCACGCATATTTTCTTGTAGTGATAATAAAGATGACATAGCATTATCTATGGCTATTTTGGAAATGCTTGCATTTGCTAAAAATTCACAAGCATTTTTATGTCCATCATTTACATCAATAGCTGTATACGTTTCCATCTTAAGCATGGGAATAGTTATGATATCTTTGGGTTTGACTTCTTCAATAGTAAGGCGGATAAAATCTGCTTTGCCTTTTTCATGAGTTAAAGCTCGTTGAATTAATTTTTCTGTGATTGTAGTCAAATCTTGTGTTGTAATCAAACGTTCAGCACCGGAAATATGATGACCACCATGTTCATGGGCTCCACCTTGAGCTGAACGCATACGAATACTATAGAGCATAAATATTATCTCCTTTTATGAATTATTTTCTTTAAGATATTCACTAAAATAGGGGAAGCTATAGCAGTGAAGATAAGTCCAGGAATGGTAAATAAAATCATGGAAAATGTCAAAGCACCAAGATTGCCTAAAAAGAAAAATAGACTAAATCTAGCGATGAGTGAAGCGATAGGGCCAGCGAAAATTATCATATAAAGATGATTTTGAGCTAAATATAAAAGTAGACCAACGATCAGACGAAATTGCATGGCAATAGCTACATTTAATATATTTTGTGTACCTAAAGCTAAACAGATTACACTAGATAAAATGCCACTGATGATATATTTTTTAAAACCAAAGACACTACAAATAGCTACTGCTAAGGGAGCGGATAATTGAAATTCAATGCCAGGAATGATATTAGGAATTTTGATTGAGCCTAATATAGAAATCATGGCAACTAAAATAGCAATTTCACAAAGTGTAGAAGTTTTATATCTCATATTGTCAACCTTTCTATAATTTTAGTTAACATTTTAAAGAAAGATGAGATATTTGTCAAATAAAAAAACAGATATAGATTTCATAAGAAAAATATATCTGTAGATTAGTTTTATTTAATTAAAGATTTTTTTTAGTTTTGTAAAAGGAATGGTCAATAATCCTAGAGCAAATAAAACAGTGAATAGACCGATTAAAGATAAGATAGTAGGTATTTCTTGATAAAAGAAGATACCAAAGAGCATAGCAGCTATAGGTTCACCAGAGGCTAAAATTGCAACTTTGCCAGCTTCGACATAATTTAAAGCTACAGTAAAGCAAATATATGGTAATACAGAAGTAAGCAAAGAATGTAATAATAAAAATCCGCTCATAGGCGCTGGGTCAATTTGAATGATTTCCCAAACTTTTAACCAATCTGTAAAAGGCAATAAAGCTATGCCAACAGCCATTAAGCTATAAATTGTAACTGTGAAAGAATGATAGCCTTTAAGCATGGCGATTTTGGAGAATATACTATATGTACCGTAGAAAAATGCACCTAAAGTGCCAATGATAATACCGATGGTAGTCCATTTCATAGCACCGACTTCTTCTAAGACGCCACTAGATAATATACAACCAATCAAAGCCAAAATAGCACAAACGGTTTTTTGCAAAGTGAGTTTTTCTTTGAACAAAATACTAGCTAAAATCAATACAAATATAGGGGCAAGGCTCAATAAAACAGCAGATAAGGATAAGGTCAATTCATTTATGGCGAAGTTATAACAAAGATTTAGACCTAACATACTAAAAATACCAGCACAAATAAAAATCCATAAATCCTTTAATTTGATTTTGAGTAATTTTTTGTCTAAACATAGTAAACCGGCAATAATAATGATAATAGCAACAATGATGCGAGTTTCGACAATAGAAACACTATTTAGACCTAATTCGCTAAGTTTTCGGACAAAAATCCCCGCAGAACCCCACATTATGCCCGACAAGATGGGAAAAATTTGAATCCATTGCTTCAATTTCATAAAATAACGCTCCTAAAATAAATTTCATATTTTAAGATTATACTATGTTAATATTTGACTAACAATATATTGACTTTAAAGGAATAAATTAATGAAATGTAACTATAAAAAAAAGAGCTTATTAAAGATTTTTCAATCCATAATAAGCTCCACAAAAATTATACATTAGATTAAGATTTAATTAATATATAGGTTTTGATTTGAAGACATAAGTGTATTTATGTCAGAGGTATAATAATAGCCTACAATATATTATTAATATTATTGTAAACTATGTGCGCTGTGATAAGATGCTTCTTCTTCGTCATCTCTTTTAGTAATAAGTCTATAAGTGATGAGATTTGCTAAGAAGCCTAAATAAATAATGCCTAAAGTTAAAGCAGTAATTGTTGGATTATTTATATAAAGGGAAAGAATGAAACTTGCAATAGCTACTAATAAAGCACGAATAATAAGAACAGTTTTCATAATGAAATTCCTCCTGATTTTAAAAAAATATATATAAAATGTTGTATAATTTTTTTCGTGAAAATTTATTTCGGTTATTATTATAACGCTTTATAATCAAGAGTCAATGAATTTGAAGAAAGTTTATATCTTAAAATTGTTGTCAAATATAGCTATTTTCAAAAAATTTTTTAATATGTAAAAATAGGTGTATTATTTGCGCAAAAAGATAGAATTTAATATTATAATAAAGATTATAAGTATAAAAAATAATTTATGGTGATAGATTATGAGTAATTTTGATTTTTTAAAAGAAAAATTTCCAGTATTAGCAAATTTGGGTGATTTAGCAGAAAAATATTTATATACAGACCCTAATTCTTGTTTGATTAAATTAGGCATGATAGGGGAGACTGTTGTAAATTTAATTTTTGAATATGATAATATAAAAAAACCGACAGAAGATAAAGCGGTAAATCGTATAAATATTTTAATTCGTGAAGGTTATATTGATGAACAACTTAAAAATATTTTACATGCTTTGCGTAAAGCAAGAAATAAAGCTGTTCATGAAAATTATGAAAAGCCTTGTGGTCTTTTATTAGAATTTGCCTATGTGCTTAGTGAATGGTTTATGCAGACTTATGGAGATTATAAATATGAACATAAACCATTTATTTTACCTAAAAAAGAAGATATTTATTATACAAATATTGAAGAGAACGAATTACAACAATTAACACAATCTGCACTGCAAACAGCTTCTAAAGCAAAAGCTATTAAAAGAGATAAACGTTTGAATTTAATAAAATCAGCAACAGATAGATTGAAATTAACAGAAGAACAGACAAGATATATCATTGATGCACAACTAAGAGAAGCTGGGTGGCAAGTAGATACAAGAAATATTCGCTATAGCAAAGGCTCAAGACCACAGAAAAATGTAAATATGGCAATAGCTGAATGGCCTACAATGACAGATAAAAAAACTACAGGTCATGTAGATTATGCATTATTTATTGGTTTAAAACTTGTAGCAGTAGTAGAAGCTAAAAGTATAGATAAAGATATTTTATCTGTAATGGATTATCAAGCTAAAGAATATGCTAGTCAAATTATAATTGATGAAAAATATTTAATTGGTCAATATGGTGATTATAAGGTTCCTTTTGTATTTGCGACAAATGGTAGACCATATTTAAAACAGATAGAAACAGCTTCAGGTATTTGGTTTAGAGATTTACGCAGTAGTTTAAATTATCCTGTGGCTTTGAGAGGTTTTAAATCTCCAGAAGGATTGCAAGAATTATTGCAATTAGACATAGAAAAAGTAAATAGTGAATTAACAAATTATAATCAAGGCTTTTTAGTAGATAAGCAAGGTTTGAATTTGAGATATTACCAAGTAAATGCGATAAAAGCAACTGTTGATGCTATAGTAGCAGGCAAGAAAAATATTTTATTAGCCATGGCTACAGGTACAGGAAAGACTCGCACTATTTTAGGCATGATATATCTATTTTTAAAGACAAAGAGATTTCACCGCATATTATTTTTAGTGGATAGAACGAGTCTAGGTGAGCAAGCTTATGAAACTTTTCGTGAAGTAAAGCTTGAAGAATTGATGACTTTAGATGAAATCTATAATATAAAAGGGTTAAATAATAAACAGATAGATAGAGAGACTAAAATACAGATAGCAACTGTACAAAGTATGGTTAAAAGATTGTTGTATCAAAATGATGAAGATGGTGAAAAATATAATAAAATGCCGTCTGTCAGCGATTTTGATTTAATCATTGTAGATGAAGCTCACAGAGGTTATATCTTGGATAGACAAATGAGCGAAGAAGAACTTTTGTATAATAATCAACAGGATTATATCAGTAAATATCGCTATGTCATTGAATATTTTGATGCTGTCAAAATAGGGCTTACAGCTACACCAGCACTGCATACTACAGAAATTTTCGGCGAACCAGTATTTACTTATTCTTATCGTGAAGCTGTTAATGATAGATTTTTGGTAGACCATGATGTACCGCACAATATTCGTACAAGATTATACAATGAAGGTATAGTCTATCATAAAGGCGATAATATGTTACTTTATGATACAGCTACAAAAGAGGTAACAAATGTAGCTTGCTTAGAAGATGAAGTTCATATCGAAGTGGATAAATTTAATCGTGAAGTAATCACCGAAGATTTTAACCGCAAAGTCTTAATCGAAATCATAGAGAGTATCAGTAGAAAAAATAATCAAAAAGATGAAGATAAGCAAGGAAAAGTATTAATTTTCGCTGTTGACGATAATCATGCAGATTTAATCGTAAAAATCTTAAAAGAAATTTGCCCTGATTATAATATTCCTAGTGATACAATTATCAAAATCACTGCTAGTGCAGGTCAAGGCAATAAAGACCGTATTTCAGAATATATACGTCGTTTTAAAAATGAAAAAGATCCTTCTATTGTCGTTACTGTAGATTTGTTGACTACAGGTGTTGATGTGCCGAAGATAGATACTTTAGTATTTTTACGCAGAGTGAAATCTCGTATTTTATTTGAACAGATGTTAGGCAGAGCAACTCGTCTATGTCCGCAAATTGATAAGACTTGTTTTGAGATTTATGATCCTGTAGGTGTATATGAAGCTTTAGACAGTGTAAATACTATGAAACCTGTCGTGGTAAATCCTAATATCAGCATAGGAGATATCATCAATAAAATAAAAGAAGATAATGGCATATATACAGCAGATGAACTGAAATATAAACAAAATCAATTAGAGCAATTAGTCGGTAAATTAAATCGTAAACAACAATCTATGAGCGATAAAAAGAAAAAAGATTTCAAAACAATGACAGGTAAATCAACGACTGATTTTATTGACGAATTGAGAGCTTTACCAGTAGAAAAAATTAGCTCTTATATACAAGAGCATGAAAGCTATTTTACTTTTTTACAAGAAAAAGATGCTTATCATGGCAAGACTCGCATTATTTATGAGGGTGAAGATGAAGTAGTATCTCATACTAGAGATTATGGAAATACGCAAAAACCACAAGATTATATAGAAAGCTTCACTCAATATTTAAAAGATAATATGAATGAAATAATTGCTTTGAAATTAATCTGTACAAAACCTAGCGATTTAAAACGTGAAGATTTAAAAAGATTATGCTTAAAACTAGATAGTAATGGTTTTAGTCAAACACATTTAAATACAGCTTTAAACCAAATGACTAATCAAGAGATAACAGCAGATATCATCAGTATAATTCGTCAATGTATGCTTGGCAGTGCTAGAGTTAGTCATGAAGAACGTATAAAAAAGGCTATGGAAAAATTGAAAGCAAATCATTATTTTTCTGTAAGTGAAGAAACTTTCTTGAAAAGCATAGAGAAATATTTATTGCATGAGTCTGTAATCAATAAAGAAACCTTTGATACAGATACAAGATTTGTAAAAAAAGGTGGTTTTAAAACTATTGATAAAAAATTTGGCGGACATTTAGCAGAAATTATAGTAGAATTAAACCAATATTTATATGAAGATGGAGGAAAAATAGCTTGAACACACAAGAGATAGTAGGAAAACTTTGGACTTTATGTAATGTACTAAGAGATGACGGTATAACTTATCATCAATATGTAACAGAACTCACCTATATTTTATTTTTGAAAATGGCAAAAGAAACAGGCGTAGAAAAAAATATTCCTGAAGTATATCGCTGGGATAATTTAGTAAATAAAAGCGGTATTGAATTAAAAAATTTCTATAAAGAATTATTAGATAAATTAGGCACTAATACTACAGGCAGAATTAGAGAGATTTATCAAGGTTCAGCGACTAATATTGAAGAACCAAAGAATTTAGAAAAAATAATTAAAACTATAGATGAACTTGATTGGTACAGTGCCAAAGAAGAAGGATTGGGAAATCTTTATGAAGGTTTGCTCGAAAAAAATGCCAATGAGAAAAAATCTGGAGCAGGGCAATATTTTACCCCTCGTGTACTTATTGATGTGATTGTAGAGCTTGTAGCACCACAGGCAGGCGAACGTTGTAATGATCCAGCTTGCGGAACTTTTGGCTTTATGATTTCTGCAAATAATTATGTAAAATCTCAAACCGATGATTATGATGATTTAGATGAAGAACAAAGTGATTTTCAATACAAAGAAGCTTTTACAGGTTGCGAATTAGTACATGATACGCATAGATTAGCTTTGATGAATGCAATGCTTCACGATATTGATGGCGATATCATGCTTGCTGATACATTATCCAATCAAGGAAAAGCATTAAAAGATTTTGATGTAGTGCTTGCCAATCCTCCTTTTGGTACGAAAAAAGGTGGTGAACGTGCAACACGTGATGACTTCACTTATCCTACGAGCAATAAACAGTTGAATTTCTTGCAACATATTTATCGTAGTTTAAAAGCCAATGGCAAAGCTAGAGCAGGTGTTGTACTTCCAGATAATGTATTATTTGCTGACGGTGATGGCGAAAAAATCCGTGCCGATTTAATGGATAAATGCAATCTGCATACAATTTTGCGATTACCTACAGGGATTTTCTACGCTCAAGGTGTAAAAACGAATGTATTATTTTTCACACGTGGCAAAACAGATAAAGATAATACAAAAGAAGTGTGGTTCTATGATTTAAGAACGAATATGCCTTCTTTTGGTAAAACAAATCCACTCAAAAAAAGCGATTTTGCCGATTTTATCAAAGCTTATACAGCAGAAGATAGACATAAAATACAAGATGAAAGATTTTCTGTATTTACAAGAGAGCAAATCGCCGAAAAAGGCAATAGCCTTGATTTAGGCTTGATAAAAGATGATAGTATCTTAGATTATGAAGACTTGCCAAATCCTATTGATTGCACAGAAGAAATGATTGCAGACTTATCCGAAGCACAAGCCTTGCTTAATGAAGTGGTAAATGAACTAAAATCCTTAGAAAATGGTGAGGCTTAAAATGGCAAAGAAAAAACAAATAGAGTTAACCATAGAAGAAAAATTGCAAAATGCCTTAGTACCAAAAGAAGAACAACCATATAAAATACCTAGTAATTGGTGTTGGACATATTTTAAAGATATTTTTTATATAGAAAATGGATATGCTTTTAAAAAAATAGATTATAAAAAGGAAGGAATACCTTTAGTAAGAATATCTAATATAGAAAATGGTATAGTAAACATTAATGAATGTATTTATGTTAATAAGTTAGAAAAGAATGAAGAAAAATATGTTATAGAAAAAGGTGATTTGTTAATAGCTTTATCGGGAGCAACAACAGGAAAAAATGGCGTTTATTATTTAGATGAAATAGCATATTTAAATCAGCGTATAGGAAATATAAAAATAAAGAATAAAGAAAAAGTTCTTAATGAATATAGAAATTATTATATAGCTTTAAAAAATGAAGATATATTAAATTTGGCATATGGTGGAGCGCAACCTAATATTAGCCCTAAAGTTATAGAATTTATATCAATACCTTTACCACCAATAAAAGAACAGCAAAGAATAGTAAATATAATAGAGTCTTTATTTGCTAAATTAGATAGAGCAAAAGAATTAATAGAAAATACTTTAGCTCAATTTGAACAAAATAAAATGGCAATACTGCATAAAGCTTTTACTGGTGAATTAACAGCAAAATGGAGAAAAGAAAATAATATTGATTTATCTAGTTGGCAAGAAAAAACAATAGATGAGTTGTGTACATCATTAAAATATGGTACATCAAAAAAATCTAAACCCGAAGGTTCTGTAGTTGTATTGAGAATGGGAAATTTACAAAATGGGGAAATAGATTGGTCTAATCTTATGTACACAGATGATAAAGAAGATATAGAAAAATATTTGTTAAAAAAAGGTGATGTATTATTTAATCGTACAAATGGTAGTGCTGATTTGATAGGAAAAACATCAATTTATCGTGGTGAATATCCAGCTATATATGCAGGTTATTTAATAAAATTAGATTATGGAAAAGATATTATTGGTGAATATCTTAACTATATGATGAATTCTAATAAAGCTAGAGCATATTGCAATAAAATAAAATCTAGTGGAGCCAGTCAATTTAATATCAATGCAAAAAAAATAGGTGCATTTAAAATATCAGTACCTACTATTGAAGAACAACAGGAAATTGTTAATATTTTGGATAATTTATTGGCTAAGTATAATAAAATAAAAAACTTAGAACAGCAATTAGAAAAAATAGAATTACTGAAAAAAGCAATACTAGCTAAAGCTTTTCGTGGTGAATTAGGCACAAATAATCCTGACGAAGAAAGTGCTGAAAATCTATTAAAAGAGATTTTAGCTGAAAAATAATTTAAAAAGGAGGTGTTTTTTTGAGAGGTTTAGTTTTAAATAGATTTTTTACACAATACATTTTTAAAGAGTTAATAGATATGAATATGAATTCTGTATATAAAACGATTATTAATGATTATGTAAAAGATAGTGATAAAAAAAACAACTCTGAAATAATAAAGGATATATATAGTTATATGTTGAAGTATTATAGAAATGAATATATATATCAAAATACTATTATTAATAAATTATTATTGGGGAAACATAGTTTGAATACAACAACAGCTTTAACACAAATACCAATATCAAAATCAAAAGCGGATTTTATTTTGATAAATGGAAAAGCTGTAGTATATGAAATAAAATCTGAATTAGATACATTGGAACGATTAGATAAACAAATAAAAGATTATTATAAAGCATTTAAATATGTAACAGTTATTTCTTGTGAAGAAAATTTTAATAAATTATGTGATTTATATGGAGATACAAAAGTAGGTATTTCTATATTTACAAAAAGGAATACTATTAGTAATAGAAAAGCACCTATTTGTGAGGAAAATTATTTAGATTATAAAGTAATTTATGATGTACTTAATAAAAAAGAAATAGATGAAATTTTATTAAGTTATTATAAAAAATTGCCAACAGTATCTATAGTATTTTATTATAAAGTTTGTTATGAGTTATTTAAAAAAATACCTATGAATGTATTGTATACTATGTTTTTAAAACAGCTAAAAAAAAGAAATCAAATAGATGAGAATATTTTTAGTAAAATACCTTATGAATTAAAATCGTTAATTTATTTTGCCAAAATATCATATAAGGATATATCAAAATTAGAAAAATTTTTAAATAGTAGTTATGGAGGATAAAATTATGTATTATCCATATTTAAGAGGCAGACAATTTGAATTATTAGCGTTAAGAGAGTTAGTAAATGAAAATTTATTAAGTGAAAAAATTGTACCTATTATAGAACCTGTAAAATTAACATCTACATTTTTTAAAACAATAAAGGCTTTTATTGAAAAAAATCATGAATTTGCAATCACATTAAATCCTAAAGAAGATGTTTTTATGGGAATAGATGATGATAAAGATACATTAGATAAAGTTAATGAACTTTTTGCAAGTAATCTATGTAAAAAAGTTATAATCGCTAGAGATGGATATGAGTATATCAAAAATTTTAAATTTGATATAAATATTGATGATATCATGGTCATGGTATCAGAAGTAGATAATTTATCAATATATAATAAATTAGTAGAAGAATATAATCCACAGATAGCGATAATAAAAAGCGAAGGAAAAATTCGTAGAACAGTAAAAATAGATAAAATTTTATTAGAAGATAATTTTAATAAACAAAAGCGTAATGTAGATTATAAGGATAATGTAGATGAGTTTTTTTCAGATACTCATTTATATTATCAAGAAGATGGATATAAAGGTTTTGCTGATTTCTCTATAATTGGAGATGATGAACAAAAAGGTGGATTTGCTCCAATGGCAGTAGCAATTCATATTATTTATTTTGATGAAGAAAAAAATTTAAGAGTACATCATTTTGTTTCAGATTCTAATGAAGATATAAAAGATACGCCTAATAAATATTATGAGGCTCTTATAAAATTAGTTAATTGGCAAAAGGAAAGAACTGAAAAAGAGACTTTAGGATTGAAAAAATTAATTGATAGTTTTGAAAGTCAGGGATATCCAGGATTAGGTTCAGTCAAAAAATATACTATAATGCATCACTTAGAATTGATGAATAGATATCTTAATGGAGAAATAAAATGAAGTGTTGTATAAATTGTTTTGAAGATGTAGAGCTAAAAAATATTATAGAACATCTAAAAGAAAAAGGCGATTGTGATTTCTGTCATAGTCATAATGTGTATGTATATGACATTGAAAAAGATAATAAAATAGGTGAACTTCTTACAGAAATTCTTTATATATACACATTAGAAGATACTTTGCCTCGTGAATTTCCTACAAATAAATTGGAAAAATTAGAAGATATTTTAATGAATGAATGGCATATATTTAATTTAGATAAAGCATCTATGATAAAGCTTGTAAAAGAGCTTTGCAAGAAAAGTTATACTAGAATAGATGATGTTTTTGAACAAAAAGTAGGTTTTAAAGAATTGCATTTGAAGCATTTAAAACATATTGGTTTATATTTAGAAAATAATGCTATATTAAAGACAAATACATGGGAAGATTTTGTTGAAAGTATAAAAACTAAAAATAGATTTCATACAGATTTTTTTAATGAAAATGAGTTAGAAAAAATATTATCTTATACGGTTAAAACACTAAAAAAAGGTGAAGTATTTTATAGAGCACGGATATCTAAAGATAAGAAGGGCTATAATATAACAGAAATGGGAGCTCCACCAGCTAACTTAGCTAGTGCAGGAAGAGCTAATGCAGAAGGCATCAGTTGTTTATATTTAGCAAGTGATGAAAAAACAACTTTTTATGAAATAAGGGCTATTGCTTATGATTATGTATGTGTAGGAAGATTTGAATTAAATAAGGATATAGAAATAATAGACTTATCAAGTCTTGATAAAATTAGTCCATTTATATCTGAATTAGAATGTATGGAATATGCTATAAATGTTGATATATTAAATAAAATAGCATATGATATATCAAGACCAATGAGAAGACATGATAGTAAATTAGATTATTTACCAACACAATATATAAGCGATTTTATAAAGAAAAAGAAGTATGCAGGAATTATGTATAAAAGTACTTTATCTGAAACGGGATATAATTTAGCAATATTTGATGAAAGTATTTTTACTTGCATAGATACAAAGGTATATGAAGTTGAATCTCTAAGTTATGATTATAAATGATTAAAGAAAGAGTTATTTACTAGATTTAGTAGATAACTCTTTTTATGTTAAAATAAGTGTACTAAATAAAATAATAAGAGGTAGTCATGGAGAATATGAATAAGAATATTGCCTATGAGCATATAGATTTTTCGGAGATAACGAAGGTGCGTTTTTGTACTTTGGTGGAAAAATGCAATTATATACCAAATCACTGGCATCAATCCATAGAGTTTATTTATCTAATCAAGGGTGAAAGATTGGCGACTATAGAAAATAAATCGTTTTTGCTTCATGATGGTGATTGTGTTTTAGTCAATGCAAACGCTATTCACTCTATGAAATTGATGGAAACAAATACGATTATTTTGTTGCAAATTCCTATAGATTTTTTAGAGCAATTTGTACCAGATATACAAGAGATTATATTTGTACTCAATGACAGTAAAAATACACCAAGAAAACAGGAATGTTTAAATAAGGTAAAATCTATATTGTTGGAAATGAAAAGGGTTTATGACGCAAAGGAAGACGGATTTTTATTGAAGTTTAATAGTTTATTGTTTTCGTTGTTGTTTGAATTGAAGACTCATTTTAGTGTAAAAATGATGAATGTCAATGTAGGTCAAAGGAAAAAAGATTTAGCTAGATTGAATATAATTTTGAAATATTTGCAAGAGAATTATAAGCAAAATATAGCTTTAGAAGATATAGCAAAATTGGTACATTTTCAGACGAATTATTTTTGTAGATTTTTCAAAAAGCATATGGGTGTTACTTTTATCGAGTATCAAAATCAAGTGAAATTATCTTATGTTTATCGAGATTTAATCAATACAAAAGATAGTTTGTCCATGATTTTATCAAGACATGGTTTTAATAATTATAAATTATTTAGGACTTTGTTTAAAAAGCATTTTGGCGATACACCTATGAAGGTGCGTAAACATATTGTTGAGCAAGATTGATAGTTGGTTGGAGGTGAAGTGATGAGAAATTATTTTAAATATTTTTTGAGTATATGTTTTATCATCGGTCTATGTTTGCATAGTGAATTTGTTTTTGCTGAAAGTTTGAAGGGAAATGCTCTAAAACAAGGCGATTGTATAGGTATAGTAGCACCTGCTTCAGGTATTGAAGATATGAATATAGCTGATGCTATCAATAAATTGCAAAATTGGGGTTATAAGGTGAAATTATCACCGAATTTATATCAGCAATCAGGATATTTAGCAGGTAGCGACCAAATGAGAGCTGATGATTTAAATAATTTTTTTGCTGATGATGAAGTCGATGCGATACTTTGTCTGCGTGGCGGTTATGGTAGCGGTAGAATACTTGATTTATTGAATTATGAAATGATAAAACAGCACCCTAAAATGGTGATTGGCTATAGTGATATAACAGCATTGCATATGGCATTGATAAAAAAAGTAGATTTAGTGCCAGTGCATGGGGCTATGGTTATAGATATTAATGACAATGGCTATAATTATACAGATAATCAATTAAAATTGGGTTTGGCAAATGAAAGTTTGGGGGCAAATAATGAATTTGTTTTGCCAAGCAATCATAAATTAAAAGTGTTAAAAGAAGGTTATGCTAAAGGTAAAATCATTGGCGGTAATCTATCTGTATTAGCTTCTTTATCTGGCAGTGAATATCAGCCAAATGGTGAAAATTGTATTTTATTCATTGAAGAAGTCAGTGAGGACTCTTATGTAATAGATAGATGTTTTCAGCAATTATGGCAAAGTGGAGTGTTAAAGCAAGTGAAGGGCTTAATCATTGGTAATATGCGAAGATGTGAGCCAACAGAGCCGACACAATTTGATTATTCTGTAATGCAGGTAATCAAGCAATATGCAGATAAAGCCAATATTCCTGTAGTCTATGATATGCCAGTAGGTCATGGAGCGATAAATGGATTTTTGCCTTTGAATGTAGAAATAACACTTGATGCAAATACTTCTAATCCACAGATAATTTTTAACGAAAGTTATGTAAAATAAAAAAGAGTAGTTTGATAAATATAATATCAAACTACTTTTTTATGAAGATTTTTATAAAATTTCTTTTAATGTATCAATAGATGATTGTGGTGTTGCCCAGCTAGTGGCAAAACGCACTACTGTATGTGTATCGTCATATTTTTCCCAGAAGCTACAGCTGATTTTTTGGCGGAGTTCTTTTAATGTGCTATCTTCTAAAATGATGAATTGTTGATTAGTATCTGTTTCTAAGAAGAATTTATAATTTTTTTCTTTGAAGATAGCTTTTAATTGTTCAGCTTTTTCAATGGCATTTTTAGCGATTTTTAGATAGAGATTATCAGTAAATAATGTATCAAATTGAATACCGAGTAGTCTACCTTTAGCAAGTAATGCGCCATGTTGTTTGATGATAGTGAAGAAATGAGGTATTAAATTTGGTTTTGTGATTACTACTGCTTCGCCGAATAATGCACCAACTTTTGTACCACCAATATAAAATACATCACAATATTTAGCTATATCTTGCATAGTAACATCAGTGTTTAAAGAAGCAAGACCATAGCCAAGTCTAGCTCCGTCTAAAAATAATGGTAGATTGTATTTGTGGCAGATAGCGGATAAATCAGCTAATTCTTGTTTAGTATATAAAGTACCCCATTCAGTAGGGTGGGAGATATATACAGCTCCAGGAATAGTCATATGTTCGAAACTTTCATCACCATAAAATTTAGTGAGATATTTTTCTACTTCACTAGCTTTGAGTTTACCTTCTTCTTGTGGTAAAGTGATGACTTTATGTCCACCAAATTCAATAGCACCAGCTTCATGAAGTTCGATATGAGCGCTATCTACGCCAATGACGCCTTCATATGATTTTAATAGACCATCGATTACAGTAGCATTTGTCTGTGTACCGCCAACGAGAAAATGAACTTGTGCTTCAGGACAGTTGCAAGCTTGACGGATTTTTTCGCGAGCAGATTCGCAATATGTATCATTGCCATAACCAGGAGTTTGTTCAAAGTTAGTAGTTACAAGTTTTTCTAAAATAGAGGAATGTGCTCCTTCTAAATAATCGCTGTCAAAATATAACATCATATCACCCTTTTATATAAAATTAGATAATCTATATTATATCGTAAAGAAATAAAAAAATGAATATTTAAAGTTATTGTCAATTTTCCATATTATATGTTATGATAATAAATCATATAGAAATAGTATGAAAGGTGGTATGGTTATGAATGGCGATTTTTGGCAATCATTTTTGATGATAAGTGATATATATACGGTAGGATTTTTAATTTTATTATGTATTTTCTTTGGCATTATTCATTATCTCTATCGCAAACGTAAAATGGATTTTTCCTTAGTGGTATTAATCGGTATGGGTCTTGGCTGTATTTTAGGTATACTCATGCAGTATATGGCAGGTTTTCCTAATGACCCAATGAAGATTACTTTTATTAAAGAAACAACGAATTGGCTACAATTATTTGGTAATGGTTATATTGATTTAATCAAAATGATAGTAATACCACTGGTAATAGTTTCTATCGCTCATGTCATTGTGAATATGAAATCTGAGCAAAAAATGAGCCGTTTAGTGAAGAAAACTATTTTAGTTACAATGTCTATGGTAGCTGTAGCTTCTATAGTTGGTATAGCGTTTGGTATTTTCTTCAATGTTGGTGGCGATGCTTTGACAAATGTGGCAACAGAGGCAAAAGCGAAAGAAATTGTTTCTGTAGCGACTACACTTAGAGGGCTGATACCAGGGAATTTAGTTGATGCTATGGTAAAAAATAATATCATTGGCATGGTTATTTTTGGAGCATTTTTAGGTAGAGCTATTTGGTGGATAAAAGCTGATGAGCCAAAAGTTGAGGAATTTATGCGCAAATTAGTCAATGGTTTGCATAAAGCTTTGATGAATATGGCACTTTTGATTTTAGATTATATGCCATGGGCAGTAATTGCACTATTAGCTAATACTATTGCGCAAAAAGGTTTAGATAGTATTTTAAGTGTAGTATATTTTATTTTTGTATTGTACTTAGCGATTATTGCACAGTTTATTATTCAATTAATAGCATTGAGTGTAAATGGCATAAATCCTATTGTATACATGAAAAAATCATTAGCCCTGCTCATTTTAGCTTTTACTTCTCGTTCTAGTGTAGGGTGCTTGCCTATTACGATTGAAACTTTGACGCAAAAATTAGGCGTAAATCAAGCAACAGCAAGTTTTGTAGCTGGTTTTGGTACAACGGCAGGTATGCAAGGTTGTGCAGGAATTTTTCCTTCACTATTAATTGTCTATGTATGCCATTTGACAGGAACAGTTATGGATTTTAGTATGATCGTCATGACAATAATTGTAGTAACGCTAGGTTCACTTGGTATAGCAGGTATTCCAGGGACTGCGACAATGGCAGCATCTGTAGGTTTATCTGGCGTGGGCATGGCGTCTTCTTTTAGTTTGATTGGCCCAATTTTGGCTATAGATCCATTGATTGACATGGCTAGAACTATGTTGAATGTATCTGGCTCAGTAACGAATGCTTTGATTATTGATAAAAGATTAGGCAATTTAGATGAAAATATATATAATGAAATAAATAAAAATTAGTATGTGAATTTGTCAAAGAGGTGATATATTATAAATTTCTTGTAATATATTGCCTTTTTGCTTATTTTGCGATATTTTTTTTATAGAGGATATAATTAATTTTTTAATAGAAAGGTTGGCGTAATACGATGGAGCAGAAAATATACGATAATTATATAAATATTTTAAAAGAGGAATTAGTGCCAGCTTTGGGATGTACTGAACCTATTGCTATAGCTTATGCTGGTGCTAAAGCTCGTGAAATTTTGGGAACATTTCCGCAAAAAGTAATAGTAAAATGCAGTGGTAATATCATTAAAAATGTAAAAGGCGTAACAGTTCCAAATTCTGGCGATTTAAAGGGCATTGATACTGCAGCGCTACTCGGTATTATCGGTGGTAATGCTGATATGCAATTAGAAGTTTTAGAATCTGTAACTGATGAAGATAGAGTAAAATTAAGAGAGTTATTAAAAGCTAAAATCTGTAGTTGTGATTTAGTGGAAAATACAGACAATCTATATATAGATATAACAGTAGTAGCAGATGAACATAAAGCTCAAGTTATTGTATCTGATTATCATACTAATATCGTAAGAATAGTAAAAGATGATGAAGTATTATATGATAAAGTGAATAAAATAGATAATCAAGCTGATAAAATCGAAGCGGATAGAAATTTATTAAATGTAAAAGATATTATTGAATTTGCTGATACTGTAAATTTAGAAGATGTAAAAGATATATTATCAAGACAGATAAATTGTAATATGGCTATTGCGAGAGAAGGTATAAAAAATAATTTTGGTGCTAATGTAGGGCTTAATTTATTAGCTTTATATGGAGATTGCTTACCTGTTCGAGCTAGAGCTATGGCAGCAGCAGGTTCTGATGCTCGCATGAGTGGTTGTTCATTGCCTGTAGTAATCAATTCAGGAAGTGGTAATCAGGGAATGACTGTAACAATTCCTTTAGTAGTTTATGCAGATGAATATAAGATTTCTCAAGAGAAATTATATAGAGCGTTGCTTGTAAGTAATTTATTAGCTATTCATCAAAAGAAATATATAGGAAAATTATCTGCTTTTTGTGGTGCAGTAAGTGCAGGTTATGCTTGTGGTGCAGCTATCACTTATATGTTAGGTGGTAATTTTAATCAGATTGCCAATACTATCATTAATACTTTAGCTAATACAAGTGGTATTATTTGTGATGGGGCAAAACCTTCTTGCGCAGCGAAAATTTCCTCAGCATTAGATGCGGCACTTTTAGCTCATACAATGAGTATGCATGATGATGTATTCCATGCTGATGAAGGTATTGTAAAAGATGATTTAGAAAAAACTATTAGAGCGGTAGGATATATTGGTCGAGAAGGAATGAAATCAACAGATATTGAAGTGTTGAATATTATGATTGATAAAGTCTGTCCGTGAATTAATTTGATGAAAAATAAATAAAAGAGGTCTTGAAGATGGCAAGATTAATAGATAAAGGTACTAGAGAATATACCTGTGCATTAATCATGATGTTTTTTGGTAGTTTGGCAGCATTTGGGGCAGAGTATTGTTTGCAACCAGTTATACCTATTTTGGCACAAGATTTTAACTTGACTCCGACACAAGCAAGTTTATCCATGTCTTTTGGCACAATCGGTATGGCTTTTTCAATGTTGTTGATAGCTAGTATTTCCAAACATTTGGAACGTAAAAAAGTCATGGTAATCGCTTTGGGGATTTCTTCTATATTGATATTGTTGATGTCAATTACAGAAGAATTTGCATTGATTTTGGCTTTGCGTTTTGTACAGGGAATTTTATTGGCAGGTTTTCCTTCTTTAGCTGTAGCTTATATAAATGAGGAATTCAATCCTAAAATAATCGGTGCTGCTATTGGTGTTTATGTAGCAGCAACGCCTCTTGGCGGTCTAGTTGGTCGTATTTTAATCAGTACCTTAACAGATGTAGCTTCATGGAGAATGGGCTTGATGATTGCCGGTATATTATATTTATTGAGTGCAATCATGATGTGGATTTTCTTGCCACCATCTCTAAATAAAAAAATCGAACATGGTAAAATTAAAATACAATGGAAAGATTTTTTGAGTTTATTGCAAAATAAGAAAATAATTATGATATATTTAATAGCTTTTTGTGTAATGGGCTGTTTTGTATGTACGTATAATTTTATTTCTTATGTATTGATGGCAGAACCTTATAATTTGAGCCAAACTATAATTGGTTTTATCTTTGTGCTTTATTTAGTAGGTTCAGTAAGTTCAGCCGTTATGGGAACATTATCTGACCATTATGGTCATGGAATAATAATCGTGATTTCTGTTATTATTCAATTAGTTGGTATTTTATTGACTTTATTTATGCCTTTAATCGTGAAGATAATAGGTCTTGCTATATTTACTTATGGCTTTTTTGGTGTGCATTCAAATGCTTGTGCGTGGGCACCGCAGAGTTGTCAAAACGATAAAGCGCAAGTTTCTGCGATGTATATGCTATTTTATTATATTGGTGCTAGTACATTTGGTACAATTGGTGGTACTTTTTTAAGTAATTATGGTTGGAACGGTATAGTAGTATTTGAAACTGTTATTTTGACTATAGGTTTAATTTTGGCAATAATCTTATATAAAAAGAAGGAATAGTAAAAGTATAATTTTCAGAGATTTAGGATGTGTAAAATTTGTTTTTTAAACAAGAATATATTGCATCAGTAGAAACAAATCCCTCTATATTATTTTTTGATTTAGAAATGACTGGTGGCAATACTAGATATGATGAAATTTTGCAATTTAGTATTGTGGATTTATATAAAGGTGTGGTATTCAATGAGTATATAAAGCCACGAAAATGTAAATCGTGGAAAGATACAGAAGCTATACACCATATAACACCAGAAATGGTAAAAGATTGTTTTACGATAAATGCTCATCAAGCAACAATAAAAAATTTATTTAAACATGCAGATATGGTCATTGGCTATGGCATTGAAAATGATTTGCGCTTTATGAAAAAAGATAAAATTTTTGTAGGTAAAAATACTATTATCTATGATTTACAAAAATCTTTTTCACGAGTTTATAGTAATGATAATAATATGCCTAGTTTGAAATCTTGCGCGCAGTATTATAGATGTCCGAATTTAGGAAAAGCTCATGATAGTTTGATTGACACATATATTACAGTTTATTGTTTTGTATGCATTTATGGATTAGATATGCCCAAGTGGCTAAAAGATATAGTAGAAAAGCAAAAAAGTAATTAATTATTTATTAGAAGCTGTATAAAATCTCATTATCATAAATAAAATTTATGATAACATTAAATATGTTAAAAAAATCACATAAAGTCATTGACAATAGTTTTATTAATACCTATACTGTAAATAGAATGTTATGTTCTATTTTTTATATTGTACATAGGTTAATTTTTGGGTATTTCATAAGTAATAAGTATGAAAGATTTATTTGTGAGAATACTTTATAAAAACTTAAAATATGATATAATAGATATAATTAATATTATATGTGTTGTATGACTTTGGTATAACATAATGCTCTTAATTTAAGAGCGTATGAATATAAAAGGTTGGGGCAACAACCTCTAAGATAGATATTTAAATCCTATGTTATAAATTAATATAGGTGGTGTCATTATGTCTTAAAATCACATAGATATGTGAATTGTCAATTGCATATATATGAAGGAGTGTTTATTTTATTATGGCAAAAGTAAAAATTACTGAAACAGTATTACGCGATGGCCATCAGTCCTTGCTTGCTACACGTATGCGTCTTTCCCAGATGCTTCCACAGCTCGAAGCTCTCGATGCTATTGGCTACAAATCTTTAGAAGCTTGGGGCGGAGCTACATTTGATAGCTGCCTTCGTTTCCTTGATGAAGATCCATGGGAACGTCTTGACACATTAAAAGCTCATCTTAAAACTCCTATTCAGATGTTGCTTCGTGGTCAGAACCTTTTAGGTTACTACCAATATCCAGATGATGTTGTTCGTGCTTTCGTAAAAAAAGCTGCTCAACATGGTATTGGTGTATTCCGTATCTTTGATGCTCTCAATGATACTCGTAACCTCAAAACAGCTGTAGAAGCTGCTAAAGAAGCTAAAGCTGAAGTTGAACATTCTGTAGAAGTTCAAGGTTGCTTAGTTTACACAGTTGGCGGTCCTCACACTATTGCTGAATTTGGTAAATTAGCTAAAGAACTTGATGCTATGGGCGTTGATTCCATCTGCATTAAAGATATGTCTGGTTTATTAAAACCATATGATGCTTATGAACTCGTTAAAGAATTAAAAGCATCCACAAAACTTCCTATTCAGTTACACACTCACTATACTAGCGGTTTTGGTTCCATGGCTTACATGAAAGCTATCGAAGCTGGTGTAGATGTAATTGACTGTGCACTTTCTCCATTCGCTATGGATACTTCTCAGCCTTGTACAGAAACTATGGTTGCTGCACTTGAAGGTACTGAATATGATACAGGTCTTGACCGTCAGGCTATGACTCCAATCGCTAAACACTTCCTCGGTGTTAAAAAAGAAATCATTGACGAATTTGGTTTAAAAGGTTACTTCGATGTTAACCCTAACGTTCTTGACTTCCAGATTCCAGGTGGTATGTTATCCAACCTTGTTAATCAGTTAAAAGAAATGGGCATGGCTGATAAATATCAAGATCTTCTTGATGAAATGCCACGCGTTCGTGCTGACCTTGGTTACCCACCACTCGTTACTCCTTCTAGTCAGATTGTAGGTACTATGGCTACATTCAACGTTATGACTGGCGAACGTTATAAAATGGTTCCAGACGAATTCAAAAAACTTGCTCGTGGTGAATTCGGTCGTACTCCACAGCCTGTTAACCCAGAAGTTCTTGAAAAATGCGGCATTAAAGAAGAAGACTTGGTTACTTGCCGTCCAGCAGACCTTCTCGAACCAGGTATGGATAAATTCAAAGCAGAACTTGCAGCTAAAGGCTTCCCTAACGCTAGCGAAGAAGATGTATTATCTTATGCTCTCTTCCCAGCTGTTGCTGAAGAATTCTTCAAAAAACGTACTGTTAAAACTCTTAAAGAACTTGGCATTGCTAACCCAACTGACGAAGATGTTTTACTTTACAACCTCGATGCTGAAGTTGCAAAAAAATTCTTTGCTGCTAAATAATTTTACTTTTAATTTTAAATATGAAAAGGCTCCACTTCTTGTGGGGTCTTTTTATATTAGTTTTTTTAATGACTTGAAATATAATTAAAATATAATAAAAACAGCTTTTTAGATATTGATTTATAGTTAAATTTTTAGATAAAATATTTTACTGATAAACTAACTTGAAGTAGTTATATAGAGTTATATAAGGAGAAATAGAAAGCGATGCAGTTGAATATTACAACAGACTATGCTATTAGAATTATTTTAGCATTAGCTAATAGAGATGGCGAAGTAGTATCTTCAAAAGATATCTCTATGACGATGAAAATTCCTCAAAAATATGTATTGAAAATAACACGCAGTTTAGTAGCTGCTGAGTTGATAGAACGTCGTTCGGGTGTATATGGTGGTTTTTTATTGGCTAAAAAGCCAGAAGAGATATCTTTATTAGAAATAGTTAAAGTAATGGAACCAACGATGTATGTAAATCGTTGTTTGGAAGAAGACAATTATTGCAGTAGAGATGCTGTTGATAATTGTTCGATAAGAAAATTTTATACTAATTTTCAAAATATAATTAAAGAAAAATTTTCAGAGATTACTATAAAAACTTTGATAGACAATAAATAAAAAAGATGTTTTCTTTTGAAAACATCTTTTTTATTTTGCCTATATATAATTGAATTAAGAATTTTGTTCTTGGTATTGTTTAAAGTTTTTAATTATAGCAATTGGTGTTTTTTGAGATGCGTTACCAAATGGATTATCGATAAGTAATTTAGCAACCATTTGACCATTACAGCCATCTGTTACATCTACGATACGAGAACGTTTTAAATCGTTAACATCGGCGATTACAGCACCAAAGCAGTTAAGGCGAGATTTTAAATTATTAACTACTTCTTTTGTGTTTTCAGGGCCATAAACGATAGATTTATCAAATGGTGGCATTGTGCCAGTTACATCATCGATAAGAGCTGTTTGACGGCCAGCGATTTGATAGAATACACCAGATTTACCTACTAATTTTGCTAAGAAGCCGATGAATAAGCCAGCAGCTACACGGAAATGACCTTCTTTAATCATTAATGATTCCATGCCGTGAGGAGTTGCAAGACTACCATAATCTGGAATGAAACGGCAACAAAATTGAGCCATATGAGAAATTTTGAGGTCTTCAGGACGAATGTATAATCCTTGAGTGATAGCTACAACGCTTTCAGCTACAGTGATGACATCATCAGGACCAATTTTATCTTTTGTATATTTTTCGATAGTATCTACAATATCATCTTTTTTTGTTAGAATACGAGTCGGAATGGGTATAATTTTAACTTCAGACATGATTTACCTTCCTTTTTTACAGTTATAAATTTAAAATATTAACAAGTTCTTATAAATTAATCTGCAAGCTTGATATCTGCTAATTTAGCAATTTCTTCAGATGTAAGCACGATTGTTTCTTTGGAGATTTTCCATGGGTAACGTGCAGCATGCTGATAAACGATATCAAGTGGTAAATCAACCATATGAGTAAGTGTTTGTTTGATATCATTGTTTTTGCGGTCAATTAATTTAACACGAATAACAATGTCAATGCTTTCTTTTTTCTGAATTAATACAGCTTCAAAATAATCATCTTCACGAGGAACGCCTTTTAATTCAGCTTTTGCTTCAACTTTTACACCATCGAATTGTTCATATGGTAAAAGTTGACGAACGTAACAGTCCATGATTGTAGCACATTGTTTACCTTCATTGGCAACATTGATAGTAGTGCTAAGTGAAATACTGTCTTGAGTGATTTCATCAACAGTAAATGGTGTATGTTCGTTAGCTTTCATGTTGACAATAGCATCACCAACAACACGAATGATTACTTCATTGAGTAAGAATAAAATAATTAAAATCCATAGAATAATTGTGATAATAAAATCCACATCAATGCCCCCAATTGTGTTATTTTGCAAATGTAGTTAAATCTACATCTGTAATAGGTGGAATATCACTACCTAAAATAATTTCAGCCATTTTTTCAGAATTATTCTGTTTGGCAGAAAAGCGTAATTCAAGAGAACCAGATTGTTCTTGTGTATTGAGTAAATTATTTTTTGTAAGTATAGTAGCAGCATCTTTAGCTGTTTCTAAGGCTGGATTGATTAAAGCAACATCTTTGCCAAAATGTTTTGTTAAAACTTCACTGATGATAGGATAATGTGTACAACCTAAAATCAAAGAGTGAATATCGCTAGTTTTAAACTTGTCTGCATATTCTTGTACAGCTTCATCAATAGCATCATCATGAATATGACCTGTTTCAATCAATGGTACAAATTTTGGGCAACCTACACCAAAAACCTTTATCTGTGGATCAAGGTTAGAAGCTGCTTGTTTATGCATACCTTTTTTGATAGTAGCTTCTGTAGCGATAACACCGATATGTTTATTTGCAGAAGCTTTAACAGCAGGAATGATAGCTGGGTTCATAGGAACTAAAGCAAAAGAAGTTTTGTCTTTAATTACTGGATAACCATAAGATGTCATAGTATTGCAAGCACAAACTGCCATTTTTACGCCACGAGATTGGAAATAATCCATAAATTGTTGTAGAAAAGAAATGATTTCTTCAGGAGTGCGTGAACCATATGGGGCACGAGCAGAATCTCCGATAAATATAAAATTTTCATGAGGTAAAAGGCGTCTTAGTTCTTTTAATACTGTGAGGCCTCCAAGACCAGAATCAAAAACACCTATAGGTGAATTGCTATCCATTACTGTTGCTCCTTATTGTTATTATTTTAAAGCATTTTGCATTTTTGTATAGTATTTTTCAGGCAACCGAGTTATATGACCAGTAGCTTTGCTTGTGAATACATTTTGAGTGAAACCTTCAACTAATAAAGTATTATCACAATCGCGATAGATTTTATAGCTGAATTCCATTTTTACTTTGGTTAAAGCTACAGGTGTAGTTTCTATGCGTAAAACATCATCAAATTTACCTGAAGCTATATATTTACATTTCACTTCGGTGATAGGAAAAACATAGCCATCTTCCATCATTTCGCCAAGTGTGATACCGATTTCACGTAAGAAATTAACACGGCCAATTTCAAACCAACGTATGTAGTTAGAATGATGTACGACAGCCATAGCATCAGTATCATAAAAATTAACACGATGGATAGAGGTACTAATCATAAAATCATCTCCAATATAAAATAAAACACCGCCAAAAGGCGGATACAATAAACTATGAGTTAGATAAATATATGTATATGCCTCATAGCCAAACTTCATTATACTAATAATTGAAGTGCTTTTCAAGATTAATTTTGAGGAATTTATCTTCCAGGTCGTTGCAAGCGATAGGAAATTTTGGCATCTTTTTTAGTGAAGGCAACCCATAAATCACAAGCAGTGCAAAAAAAGCGACCTTTGGCTTCTGGTCTTGCTACATGACCAAGTTTTCTACGACAGACTGGGCATTTTATATCCAACAGAAACACTTCCTTAATTTAATGAGATTAAAATAAAAAGCACAGATTTTTCTGTGCTGATACTTGAAATTGGTGTGCCCAACAGGAATCGAACCTGTATTTTTGACTCCGGAGGTCAACGTTCTATCCATTAGACTATGGGCACATATAAACTATATTATACTAAAAAAATAAAATTTTTCAATGATAAAGATATGATATCTATTTATAAAAAATAAAGGTACTTTCAATTAAGAAAGATACCTTTATTTTTATTTATTATTCCTGTTGGGATAAATTTTGAGCTACAGCAATAAAAGATTTTTCACAAAGTTCATCTAAGCGAGCAAAATCTTTATTGAGATATAGATAACCTAAAACTGCTTCAAATCCTGTGCTTATATGATAATCATGGACTGAAGCCACACGTGGAGCGTGCGATTTAGCATTTTTTCCACGCTTGAAGACATATGCTTCATCTTCCGTTAAATCATCTTTGATAGCTTTATAAGCTTGTGCTTGAAGCGTAGCTGAAACTAATTTCATACTGAAATCATTCAAAAGATGTACGCGAGATTGTTCAAAATTAAGTAATCTTGTGCGTATATAAAGATGATAATAAGCATCACCTACATAGGCTAAAACAAGCGGAGATAGATTGCGCGTAGGTATATCTTCATAACGATTTTTTAATTCATCAAGTGCTGTAAATTCAAAAAGATGTTGTTTTAAATATTGATATTGTTTGAATTTCATTATTTTTTCCAGCGAACACCAGTAGGAGAATCTTCTAATGTAATACCGATATTTTTAAGTTCATCACGGATTTTATCAGCAGTTGCCCAATCTTTATTTTTACGAGCATTTTGACGAATATCAATGATTAAATTCATGAGATTATCCACAAGTCCATCATCAGCGGATTTATCATCGTCTTCTAAAATACCAATGATATCAGCCATTTCACTGAATACATCAAGAGCAGTATCAACAGCTACTTTACTGCAAGCTACTTTACCGGAAGTTACTTCATTGTAGTAGATATTGATTTCTTTAGAAAGGTCAAACATATTTGCAATAGCAAGAGCTGTGTTGAAATCATCGTCCATAGCTTCAAAGAAATTTTGTTTGCACTGTTTTGCTTTAGCGATAAGTTCTTCACCAGATGTAGCATCAGTTGTGTTTTTAGCTAATTCTTTGAGATTATCAAGAGCATTTTTTAAACGGTTTAAGCTAGTTGTAGCTTCATCAAGACGAGCATCACTGAAATCAAGTGGGCTACGATAATGAGTGGATACGATGAAGAAGCGAAGTACTTCTGCTGGGTATTTATCAAGGATTTCTTTTACAGTGAAGAAGTTACCGAGAGATTTACTCATTTTTTCTTGATTGATTGTGATGAATCCATTGTGAAGCCAATAGCGAGCAAAGCTATGGTCATCACCACAATAAGCTTGAGATTGAGCAATTTCATTTTCATGATGAGGGAAGATTAAATCGCTACCGCCACCATGGAAATCGAATGTTTTACCAAGATATTTTAAAGACATAGTAGAACATTCAATATGCCAGCCAGGACGACCATTGCCCCATGGACTTTCCCAGAATGGTTCACCTGGTTTTGCTGCTTTCCAAAGTGCAAAATCCATAGGATTGTGTTTGCTTTCATTGACTTCAATGCGAGCGCCAGCCATCATATCTTCAAGTTTACGGCCACTTAATTTACCATAACCTTTGAATTTTTCTACGCTGAAATAAACATCGCCATTTAATTCATAAGCATAGCCTTTATCAATGAGTACAGATATCATGTCAATGATTTCTGGAATAGTTTGAGATACTTTAGGATAAGTATCAGCATGTTTTACATGAAGTTTATCCATTACTTCAAAATAAGAATTGATATATCTTGTGGAGATATCGCTCCAATTTACACCTTCTTGGTTAGCAGTGCGGATGATTTTATCATCTACATCAGTAAAGTTTTGGATATGTTTTACTTTATAACCAAGATGAGTGAAATAGCGTTTGATTACGTCCCAAGTAACAAATGGGCGAGCATTACCAATATGAGGGTGATTATATGGTGTAACACCGCAAACATAAATGCTTACTTGTCCCTCTTTTAGTGGTTTAAATTCTTCTTTTTGTTTTGTTAGAGTATTATAAACTTTAAGCATGATTATTCTTGGAATCCTCCAATTCTTTTTTTAGTTTTTCTAATTGTAATTGTAAATCAGAAATACGATGAGAAAGTGTTTTAATCATATCTAATTCAGGGTCTGGTAATTTATCATGAGATAAATCGACGTCGAGTTCTTCAGCTAATTCACGCATTTTTGGAGAAATTGGTTTTTCTTCAACTTGTGTTTTTTCACCTTTGATTAAAATGACTCTACCCGGAATACCTACAACAGTAGCATATGCTGGTACTGGTTTTACTACGACAGAGCCAGCACCAATTTTGGCATGGTCGCCTACAGTGAATGAGCCTAAAACTTTAGCACCACAAGCCACTACGACATTATTACCAATAGTAGGGTGGCGTTTCCCTTTTTCTTTGCCTGTACCACCCAAAGTAACTCCTTGGTATAAGGTAACATTTTTACCGATAATAGTAGTTTCGCCAATGACGATACCAGAACCATGGTCAATGAATAAACCAGGGCCTATTTGCGCACCGGGGTGGATTTCAATTCCTGTCAAAAATCTACCTAAATGAGAGATTAAACGAGGAATGACTACCCAATTTTTTTTGTAGAAATAATGACTTAAGCGGTAAAGCCAAATAGCATGCAAACCAGGATAACATAAGAGAACTTCAAATATACTTTTGGCAGCAGGGTCACGCTCAAATACAACACGAATATCTTTTTTTAAAGTTGATAATAAGTTCATAATGCTCACCGTTATAACGTATAACCCAGCCAAAAAATAGCTGGGTTATATGGATTATTTCTTTATAAATTTTAATTAGATTTAAGCTAAAGTGCGTTCAATGCGTTTTGCTGCACGTTCATAGCCTAAAACTTCTACAAGACCAGCAAGGTCAGGGCCATGCATTTGACCAGTTAAAGCAATACGAATAGGCATATAAACGGATTTTCCGCCTAATTTTATACCTTTATTAGCTTTGAAGTCTTTCATG
Organism: Megamonas rupellensis DSM 19944; assembly: GCF_000378365.1. Classification (NCBI taxonomy): domain Bacteria; kingdom Bacillati; phylum Bacillota; class Negativicutes; order Selenomonadales; family Selenomonadaceae; genus Megamonas; species Megamonas funiformis. Next base: position 99,633 of record NZ_KB899567.1, read on the forward strand.
ATTTGTTTGAAAATTGGTTGGATATTTTCAGCTGTGAATTCTGTAAGCTCAGCTAATTTATCTTTAAACATAGTGATAACTTCAGTTACAGTTTCTTCTTCAAGAACAGCTTTACATTCATCATCTTCTACTGTGAAATCATCTTTATAATAGAGGTCAGCGAAATCTACATATTGAGCAGCGAAACTCAAATGATCGCGAATAACTTCTGTGAAGCGATTTAATCTAGCCATTTCTTGTTCATCTGGAGTATCAGAGATATAGCCTTTTTCGATGAGATGAGGAATAGCCATCTGTGTGATTTGAGAAGCAGGGATTTTTTTCATGTATTGAGCGTTGATCCAGTTTAATTTATCGATATCGAATACAGCTGGATTTTTAGCTACATGGTCCATAGAGAATTCTTTGATTAATTCATCAATGGAGAAGATTTCTTGTTCACTTTGAGGAGCCCAGCCTAAAAGTGCTAAGAAGTTAACGATTGCTTCAGGTAAATATCCGAGGTTTTTATATTGCTCAACGGAAGTTGCACCGTGACGTTTACTCATTTTTGTATGGTCTTTACCCAAGATAAGAGAAATATGACCAAATTTTGGTACAGGGAAGCCAAGTGCTTCATATAAAACTACTTGACGAGGAGTGTTAGATAAATGTTCTTCTGCACGGATTACATGAGTGATATGCATTAGAGCATCATCGATTACTACAGCATAGTTATATACAGGGATACCATCAGCTTTAACGATAACAAAATCACCAATACCGTTGGAGTCAAAGCTCATTTTTCCACGAACCATATCATCAAAGTTTACGGATTGGTCGCAAGGAGTGCGGAAGCGGATAACAGGTTTTCTACCTTCAGCTTCGTATTTTGCGATTTGTTCAGGTGTAAGGTTACGGCAATGGCCACCATAAAGAGGCATTTTATTTTGTGCACGAAGAGCTTGACGTTCAGCTTCGATTTCTTCTTCTGTGCAATAGCAGTAATAAGCTTTACCTTCAGCTAATAATTTATCAGTGAATTTTTTATAAATATCTAAACGTTCAGTTTGACGATAAGGACCATATTCGCCACCTACATCAATACCTTCATTCCAATCAAGACCGAGCCATTTTAAAGCAGCTTTGATATTTTCCTCAGATTCTTTTGTAGAGCGAACTCTATCTGTATCTTCAATACGTAAAACAAATTTTCCATCAGTGTATTTTTTCGCTAATAACCAGTTGAATAATGCACTTCTTGCCCCACCAATATGGAATGGACCAGTAGGACTTGGTGCAAATCTAACTCTGATTTGTTCAGACATTAGTGATACCTCCAAATATATGAATTGATAATTATGAAATTTATTTAGCAAATTCTATTATACCATACAAAGGCAAGCACTTGAGCAGGGAAATAAGGATAAATTAATTTTTTATAAATTTAATTTATCAATGCTACAAACAGCGTAAGATGAAATACCTTCTTCATTACCTGTAAAGCCCAAACGTTCTTCTGTAGTAGCTTTGATATTGACATCTTCAATAGGCAAATTTAAAGTTTCAGCCACATTTTTTTGCATAGTAGGAATGAATGGCAATAATTTTGGTCGTTGAGCAACAATAGTAGCATCGATATTGTTGATTTTATAGTTTTTAGCTTGTAAAAGTTCTCCTACATGTTTTAACAATATTAAGCTAGAGATACCTTTAAATCTTTCATCTGTGTCAGGAAAATGTTTGCCGATATCACCAAGAGCAGCAGCACCAAGTAGAGCATCAGAGATTGCATGAAGTAATACATCAGCATCAGAATGACCAAGTAGACCTTTTTCATGAGGAATATCAACGCCTCCTAAAATAAGTTTGCGGTCAGTTACTAATTTATGCACATCATAGCCTATACCAACTCTAGACATAATTAAACCTCTTTTCTATTCTATTTATTATGTTTATTTTGAGACCTTAGTGAAGACTTCATTAAATAATGAAGAGATTTTTATTTTAGCGTGATTTTTTACTTTTTGTCCGAATAACATTTCTGCGATGACTAAATCTGTAGGAGTTGTAACTTTGATATTATTATAATCTCCCATAACGAGTTTTACTGCATGGCTAGTGCGACGAACAAGGCTAGCTTCATCAGTACCTAAGAAATTATCTTCTTGAGCTTTTTTATGCGCTTCAATTAAAATTTCTTTTTTAAATCCTTGTGGTGTTTGAATTGCCCATAATTTGTTTCTATCTGGTACTCGTTCGATAAAGCCCATTTCATTGATTTCAGCTGTAGTATCTTTTACAGGAACGGCACAAACAGCTGAACCAGATATCATGACTTCATTGATTACGTTTTGGATTACTGTTTCAGAAATTAAAGGACGAGCAGCATCATGAACAAGTACGATATCAGAAGCAGGGTCTACTGCCATTAAGCCATTATAAACAGAATATTGACGTTCAGAACCACCTGCTACGATTTTGTAAGGTTTTAGTTTAGGAATTTTACTTAAGACTTTGCGAATAATTTCCATCTCGTTGATATCGACAGCAATGATTAATTCATCAACACAATCACAACGAGAAAAAGTAAGTAGAGTTTGAATTAAGATTGGTTTACCTGAAAGCTCAGTGAAAATTTTGTTGAAGCCAAGTCCCATGCGTTTTCCTTGACCGGCTGCGGGAAAAATAACAGAAACCATAAGAATACCTCCTTAAAAAAAGACTACGAAGTATAAACCCCATAGTCTTTTCATAGTTTTTATTTTGGTTTGGCAAAAATCATGCGTCCTGCTGCTGTCTGTAATACAGAAGTAACAACAACTTCTAATGTTTCATTGAGATGTTTATGACCACCTTCAACAACAATCATTGTACCGTCGTCTAAATAAGCAACACCTTGCCCTTGTTCTTTACCATCTTTTACTACAGTTACTACCATAGTTTCACCAGGAATAACTACTGGTTTTATAGCATTAGCTAATTCGTTAATATTGAGAACTTGAACGCCTTGTAAATCAGCGACTTTGTTTAAATTAAAATCGTTAGTGATGATTTTAGCACCGATTTCTTGTCCTAAACGGATTAATTTGGAATCAACACCTGTAACATCATCATAATCGTGATGGTCGATTTTTACAAGCATATCAAATTCTGTTTGAATACGTTTTAAGATATCTAGACCGCGTCTACCGCGTGTTCTTTTGAGTAAATCTGAAGAGTCAGCGATGAATTGTAATTCTTCCAATACGAAAACAGGAATTAACAAAGTACCTTCAATAAAACCTGTTTTGCAGATATCAGCAATTCTACCATCAATAATAACACTTGTATCGAGTAATTTATATGATGGAGTGTTTAATTCTGTCTTTATTTTATCCACAGACGAATTATCATCATTTTTATTAGCGTCTTCTTTAATACGAGAAGGTAATAATGCAATAATATCTTTTCGTTTCTTTATGGTAATATATAAACCTAAATAACCAAAGACAATACTGAAAATGATTGGAATGTAAGGACCGATTAAAGGAATTCTAGAGAATGCGACACCTAAAAGATTAGCAAGAATAAGACCGATAGCTAAACCTAAAACACCAGCGACAACATCATGTGTTGGCATTTTACTGAGCTGACGTTCTACCCATATAGAGAAGATACGTAACTTGTTTATACAATAAGAAGAAGAAATAAATCCAATAGAACCACCAATAATACCACCGATGAGAATAGATAGAGCATTCATCATAGTCATATCTAAAATATCGAGGTTAATTTGTAAAAATTCAGCACTAATAATATAGGCTAAAACAGGACTAGCAAACTCTAGTAAGGTTGCCCCGATAATAACAGCAAAGACTGTTATAAAAAATTTTAAAACTCTATTTAATAACACTGTTGAAATTAAACCCCCTTTACGAATGTGTTATAAATTTATTCTACTAAAATAATGAACAAAAGTCCATTAAGATTGCAAAATTATAATCAAATTATAATTTTTTAATCATAAACTCATAATATATTCAGATTGATTTTGAGAAACGATTTTAAAACCTAATTTTTTGTACATATTTACAGCATAATTATTCTTTTGCACAGATAGTGATATTTGAGTATAATTTTTTTGCCGTAAAAAAGTTAAAAAGTTTTTTAATAAAGAAGTACCAATACCTTTATTTCGATATTGAGGGTATATGGACATAGCTAGTTCAGGAATATTGTCATTCAGATGACCAAATCCTTGAATACAGCGTATCCATACAGCACCTACTATATAATTATCAACTTGGGCAATAAAACAATAGTCATCTTTTTCTTTACCAAAATTATTTATATAACGCCATAAACTAGGTTCTTGAATTATTGTTCTGGGTGGAATTTGGTCAGTATCTGCAAGAAAAATTGCTTCATATAAAAAATCGGTTAATAAAGGAATTTCATTCTCTTTTATAGGACGAATTATTATATTCATGATAAAACCTCTAGTTAAGTGCAATTTTTAAGGCTTCACTTAAATAACGAACACCATGGATTTGTACATTTGAAGCAAAATGTTCAAGGCGTTCTAAGTTTTTGGCAGGTAAGATGATATTTGTAAAGCCCATGCGAATAGCTTCGCGAACTCTTATATCCGGTTGACTGACAGAGCGTACTTCGCCAGAAAGTCCGACCTCACCAAAGATAATAGTTTGAGGTTTGATACTTTGGTTGCGAAAACTTGAAGCCATAGCACAGCAAAGAGCTAAATCGACAGCTGGGTCATCTATTTTTATGCCACCTGCTACTTTTACATATACATCACAAGTACCCATATTTAAATGCACGCGTTTTTCTAAGACTGCTAATAACAATTGAATTTTTTTGATGTCTATAGAGTCAGAAGTTCTGCGTGGCGGTACGTATGGTGTAGGAGCTACTAGAGATTGTATTTCTACTAAAAGAGGTCGAGTTCCTTCAAGGGCAGGTATGATTACTGTACCAGATTCATTGCTATTTTCTTCAGATAAAAACATTTTGGAAGCATCAGGAACATCGACAAGACCAGTTTCACGCATTTCAAAAATACCGATTTCATTAGTATTACCAAAGCGATTTTTTACAGCACGTAAGACGCGATATTCAGCATTGCGTTCGCCTTCAAAATAAAGTACAGTGTCAACGATATGTTCAAGTACACGAGGACCTGCAAGTGTGCCGTCTTTAGTTACATGACCAATGATGAAGATGGAGATATTATTTTGTTTAGCAATGCGAAGTAAGCTTACAGAACATTCACGTACTTGGCTGACGCTACCTGGCGCACTTTGGATATCAGGGCGAAAAATAGTTTGAATGGAGTCGATAATCAATAAATCTGGCTTTGTTTCAAGTACATGACGTTCAATGCGTTCTAAATCTGTTTCGCTTAGAACAAAGAGATTATCTTGAAGTGCATTTAATCTATCAGCTCGCATGCGAATTTGACGAGCACTTTCTTCACCTGTTACATATAAAACTTTATGGGTAGTAGCTACATTAGCACAAATACGCAAATTTAAACTGGATTTACCAACACCAGGGTCACCGACCATGAGGACAAGTGACCCTGGAATTATACCTCCACCTAAAACACGGTTCATTTCTACAGAGCCAGCACTAAATCTAGGTAAATCTTCTGTAGCAATTTCTTTTATGGGTTTAGGTGAACTATTTGTTTTATTTGTACTAAGGCTAAAACCACGATTATTAGAAGGAGTAACTTCTTCTAACTCTTCAACTAGAGTATTCCACTGACCACAACCTGGGCATTTGCCAAGCCATTTAGGAACACTATAGCCACATTCTTGACATACATATAAGGTTTTGCGTTTAGCCATAATAAGTTTCCTTGTAATTTTTTATTATTTGGATTTAATGTGTAAATATTTTTTGAGATATTTTGCCATGGATTTTACTAGCCAAACAATGGCGATTAAAAAATTTAAAGTAAAATTTTTTATGCGTTTTATCAAAGATTTTTCAGCTAAAAAATTTTTTTGTACTTTATTCATTATTTATTTGTAACCTCAAAATTATCTGTTAGATTTTCGATATTTTCTGTAGGCAATACATCATCAACTTTAAAAGTCAATTTATCATCGACACAATCTACAATTATTTTTTGCATAGATTTTATATTTTTTTGTAATAATTGTTCAGCAAGTGGGTCTTGAAGATAGCGTTGAACAGCACGTTTTAGCGGTCTAGCACCATAGATTGTATCAGTGCCATGTTTTAAGAGATAAGATTTTACTTCATCTTTAATGATTAATTCAATATCCATTTCAGCTAATCGCTTTTGAACATCATTTAATAATAAAGTAACGATTTGAGTCAATTCTTTATCAGTTAGTGGTTCAAAGATGATTATTTCATCAATACGATTGAGAAATTCTGGCTTGAATTGTCTTTTTACTTCGTCCATGACGATTTTTTTGGCGTTTTGTTTAATCTGTTTATCTTCATTGACAGCAAAGCCCATGGTATTTGTCTTTTGTGGTTGCAATTTAAAAGCACCTGCATTTGATGTCATGATGATGACTGTGTTTTTGAAATCAACAGTTCTGCCTTGGCTGTCAGTTAGGCGACCATCATCTAAGACTTGTAGAAGAATATTGAAAATATCTGGGTGGGCTTTTTCGATTTCGTCTAATAAAATAACAGCATATGGTTTGCGACGAACAGCGTCAGTTAATAAACCGCCTTCATCATAGCCGATATAACCTGGAGGAGCACCGAGCATACGAGATACTGTGTGTTTTTCCATATATTCGGACATATCAAAGCGTATCATGGCGGATTCATCACCGAAAATAGCTTCTGCCAATGAACGTGCTAATTCTGTTTTACCTACACCAGTAGGGCCTAAAAATAAAAATGAACCTATAGGACGTTTTGGGTCTTTAAGTCCTGCTCTAGCACGACGAATGGCTTTAGCTACAGCGTTTACACCTTCATTTTGACCTACTACACGTTTATGAATTATATCTTCAATATGCAAAAGTCTATCTGCTTCTTTAGCTACTAATCTTTTTACAGGGATACCAGTCCAAAGAGTAGCGACATCGGCGATATCTTCTTCAGTTACAGCTATTTGAGCATTATTTTGTGTTTCCCATGCAGTTTTAGCAGTAGCTAATTCTTCTTTGATTTGTATTTCTTGGTCGCGGATAGTAGCTGCTAATTCATAATCTTGATTATCAATAGCTTTTTCTTTAGCTTTTTTCAAATCTTGAATTTTTTGTTCTAATTGTGAAATATTTGTAGGGATATTTACTGTTTTTAAGCGAACTTTAGCAGCTGCTTCGTCCATTAAATCAATGGCTTTATCTGGTAAAAATCTATCTGTGATATAGCGCTGAGATATTTTTACAGCAGCTTTGATAGCTTCATCTGTAATTTTAGCACAATGAAATTCTTCATATTTATTGCGAATGCCTTTTAAAATGCTGATAGCATCTTCAACGCTAGGTTCATTCACCATGATAGTTTGAAAACGTCGTTCAAGGGCAGAGTCTTTTTCAATATATTTTTTGTACTCTTTTAAAGTAGTAGCACCGATTACTTGGATTTCTCCACGAGATAGAGCTGGTTTTAAAATATTAGCAGCGTCCATAGAGCCTTCAGCAGCACCTGCACCTACAAGAGTATGCATTTCATCAATGAATAAAATAATATTTTTATTTTCAATGATTTCATCAATGATTTTTTTGAGTCTGTCTTCAAAATCACCGCGATATTTAGTGCCAGCAACTAAACTTGCCATATTTAAGGAAATGATGCGTTTAGAAGCTAAGACTTTAGGAATATTACCATTGATTAAACGTTGAGCCAATCCTTCGGTAACAGCAGTTTTTCCTACACCTGGCTCACCAATGAGAATTGGATTGTTTTTAGTACGGCGAGATAAAATTTGAATTACACGTTCGATTTCACGATTGCGACCGATTACAGGATCGATTTTTTCTTCTCGTGCCAATATATTCAAATCTCTACCATATTTGTCTAATAGAGGTGTAGCAGAATTATTTTTTTGCTTGTTATCTTTGGTATTATTATCTTTTTTAGGAGATTTGTTTTCTTTAAAGACATTTAATTTAGGCATATCGTTTAAAGTATCTTCATTTAATAAATCCAAGATAGCATCATGGATAATATCTAAATCAGCGCCTAAAGAGATGAGAATTTCACAAGCTATACTTTCAGTATCGTAGATGATACCAAGTAAAATATGTTCAGTGCCAATATAATCATGCCCTAAAGCTTGGGCTTGTTCAACAGCATATTCCATGATAGTTTTAGCTTCAGGAGAATAGCCTATTTCTTCAGTTTCAAGATCGTCAAAATCTTCTTTTTCCACTAATTCATGAACTCTTTGTCTTACTGTATATAAATCTATACCTATAGAAGAGAGAGCTTTAGCAGCTACATTAGTACCTTCATGTAATAGACCAAGTAAGATATGTTCAGTGCCTACATGAGCATGTTTTAAATGTTTTGCTTCATATTGAGCTAATTTTAAGACTTTTATAGCAGATTGAGTAAAACGTCCTTGCATAAATAAATCCTTTCTGTAATTAAAATCAGCTCATAGATATATCTGGGGCTAATTCTTGCAATATTTTTCTGATGATATGAGCACGTTGTTTATCAATTTCTTGTGGTGTCATATTTTCATTTTGTTGTAAGTTTTGAATATAATTTTTTTGACTGGCAATCAATAAGATATTTAAAAGCTCTGGTTTTGTTTCATCAATGATATCAAGGTCAACGCCTAAGCGCACTTTACTTACTAAATCAAGCATTTCATTTTCTGAGATAAAACGAGCGTATTTTAAAATACCAAAAGAGCGCCATACACGATTAGCGAGTTTATCAGGGGAATAATTTAAAAGAGCTTTTCTTGCTTCGCGTTCATGGGAGATAATTTCAGTTACAGTACTATTGAGATTATCAATTAATTCTTGTTCTTTAAAGCCTAGAGTTAATTGATTATCTATTTGGAAAATATTACCTGCATTATCTTCGCCAAAGAAATTGCGGATAGCTAAGCCTAATTGTGGTGAAATGTTGACAATTTTTGATAATTGTTGAGTCATCACAAGTGCAGGTAAATGCAGTAAGACAGAAGCACGAAGACCTGTGCCTAAGTTAGTAGGGCAAGCTGTTAAATAGCCCATTTTTTCATCAAAGGCAATATTTAAATAAGCTTCAATGGCATCATCAATGGCAAAAGCTTTGGCTAAAGGTGTATTTAAATCTAAGCCTGAAGCCATACATTGAATGCGTAAATGGTCATCTTCATTTACCATGATAGCTACAGAAGCATCATTGCTCAAAATCAATAATCTATTTTCGGGGTTGGTCAATAACTTTTTACTGATGAGATGTTTTTCCACTAAAACTTGTTGTTCAAGATGAGTTAATTTATCAATTTCCAGATAGTCAAATTTTAAACCTGTAGCACTTTCTATGGCTGGAATTAAGCGAATGATTAATTCTTTGATTTGAGCTAAATCATTGATATTAGCGCGATTAGGAAATGGTAAATTTTTTAAATTACGAGCGAGGCGAACTCTGCTAGCTAAAACAATATCTGCTTCTTTACCTAAAGTAGTAAGCCAAGATAATTGAGGAGTGGTAAATTTAGGCATTTTGGTCAACTCCTTTATCTAAATTTTGTTTAGCATGTAATTGATTTTCTAAAACTTTAATGCGGTCGCGCAAAACAGCAGCTTGTTCATATTCTTCAGCTTCTACATATTTAGTTATCTGTTTGCGTAAATTTAAAATTTCTTGTTTTAAACTCAATGTGCCACCAGCGCGATTAGGAATTTTGCCGATATGGGTACTAGAGCCATGAATTCGACGAAGTAAAGGTTCTAGGGCAAGGGCAAAAGTTTTATAACAATCACTGCAACCTATTTTGCCAGTTCTAGTAAAATCTTGATAACTCATATGGCAACTTGGGCAGATGAGAGGTTTTTTTAAATTATTTGTATCACTATGTTTAGTGGTTTTAGGTTCATGATTGAAAATTCCAGATAAAAAATCATTTATAGAGAATACATTTTGTTTTTCAGCTAATAGGCCTAATTTTGTAGCACAAAATTCACAAAGATGATGTTCTATTTGTCCTTGACTGGTAATTTCAGTCACATAAATACTAGCTTCATGTTTATGGCATTCATCACATAACATAAAAAATGCCTCCTTTGTAAATTATTTATAAATAATCTAGCTAAAATTAGCCAAAGTCATAATTAATGATTTGATAAAAGATACGCGTTCTTTGGCGTCTAATTTGTCAAATACAGTGGAGAGCGTTTGCAAAAGCAAAGCTGCTTCACGTTTTTGGATTAATTCTCGTTTAAATAAATAATGAATGATATTATTTACTTCATCTAAAGTGATATCTTCATCTATTTTAGCTAATATATCTTGGTAAATTAAATCTTGTAGTGGAACTCTACCAATGCGAATAAAGCCACCAAGACCACGACGAGATTCGACAACGAAACCTTTGTCTTGAGTAAAACGTGTGCTTAGTACATAACTTATCTGTGAGGGAGCACAAGATATTTCATCGGCAATATCTGAGCGTTTTAATTCTACTTTGCGATTATGCTCAGCCGCCAGACGACGTAGGATATAATCTTCAATTAAGTCAGCTATATTGCTCATATTAATCACCTTTATTTTAAAAATTTTTATCACTAATTATATTATAATTTGACATTTTGACTTAAGCAAGTTTTTTATTTTTAGCCTAAAATTTCTCTATAAAGGGATTTAAAGTATTTTCGTTAATAATAAAATAAAAGCATTCAATAGTTAGAGCAAAAATCTAATTATTAAATGCTTTTATTTTAATAATAAATACATATATTATTGTTCTCTAAAATTAATTTTACCTGTAACATCGTCCATAGAATCAACAATAGCAAGAGATTCTAAATGAACACCTTGAGCGCGTAAATCAGCGCCACCTTTTTGGAAACCTTTTTCAATGACGATACCAGCACCAATAAGTTCAGCACCAGCGGATTTTACGATTTCGATAAGACCTTTTAAAGCATTTCCATTAGCTAAAAAGTCATCAATTAATAATACTTTATCTTCTTTAGTTAAGAATTTTTTAGAAACAATTACATCATAAACTTTATTATGAGTGAAAGATTCTACCTTACTTGTATATACGGCACCTGCAATATTTTTAGATTTACTTTTTTTAGCGAAAACTACAGGTACATCAAAAAATTCAGCAACAATGCAAGCAATACCTATACCAGAAGCTTCAATAGTGAGTATTTTTGTAATTTCTTCATTAGCGAATAATCGTTTAAATTCTTTACCTATTTCACGGAATAATTTGATATCCATTTGGTGATTTAAAAAGCTATCAACTTTTAAAACATTTCCTTCTCTAACGATACCATCTGTTTGTATTCTCTCTTCGAGTAATCGCATGCGACTTTTCCTCCTAAAAATTTTCCGTCTATAAATATATAAACTATATTTTACCTATTTTTTGCGATTGTTGCAAGATTTTTCTAATGGATATATAAGAAAAAATAGGCTAGATATAATCTAACCTATTTAAATCTCAAAAATTTTATATATGGATGACTTATTTTTGTTTATTTAATAAAGCCATAGCAATTTTTTCGCTAGTGATAGGAAGTTCTTTAAACCAAACGCCAGTAGCATTGTAAATCGCATGAGCTAATGCCGGTGAAGGTGTATTGATAACGATTTCACCGATGGATTTTGCACCAAATGGACCAGATTGTTCATAGCTGTTAGCAAATTCCACGCGAAGTTTACCCATATCAAGACGAGATGGCACTTTATATTGCATAAAGGAATTTTCAGCGAGAACACCTTTTTTGTTGTAAGTTACATCTTCATATAATGCCATGCCGATACCTTGAACGATACCACCTTCTGTTTGTACACGTGCAAGATTTGGATTGATTGGAGTACCGCAGTCAACTACAGCACAGTAATCAAGGATTTCTACATGACCTGTTTCTTTATCAAGTTCTATTTCTACCATGCCAGCCATAAATGGTGGTGGAGATGATGGCATAGAATTTGATTCAGTATGTTGAAGTGATTGAGTTGCACCGCACATAGAACTTACAGCTATATCATTTAAAGAAACGCTTTCATTTGTATGCATATTGATTACAGATTTACCATCAAAATCAACATCATCAATAGAACATTTGAGCATATTAGCACCAAATGCTTTGATTTTAGTGATTAAGCCAAGAGCAGTTTTTTCTACAGCTTTACCAGTTACATAAGTTGTACTAGATGCATAAGAACCAGAATCATAAGGTGTTGCATCTGTATCAGCTGCGATTACAGAGATATTTTCTAATGGACACATCAATACTTCTGCTGCTATTTGAGCTAAGATAGTATCACAGCCTGTACCCATATCAGCAGAACTGATGGATAAAGTGTAAATTCCTTCATCATTTAATTTTAATGTAGCAGAACCAACGTCAACACATGTGATACCAGAGCCTTGCATTGCCATAGCCATACCAACACTGCGGATTTTGCCATTGCCCATATCACGAGCAGGATATTTTTCGTCCCAGCCAATCATTTCTTTACAGCGAGTTACACAGCGGTCAAGTGTACAGCTTGTAGCAGTTTCACCATAATAAGCTGGCATAACGTCGCCTTCTTTGACAAGGTTCATTTCACGAAGTTTTACAGGGTCAATATTTAATTTGCTAGCAAGTTCATTAACAGCACTTTCTACAGCGAAAATACCCTGAGTTGCACCATAGCCACGATAAGCACCAGCACTCATTACATTTGTATATACTACATCATAAGCAAATTTAAATGCTTTTAAACCACGATAAAGTGGAATGGATTTATGACCAGATAAGCCAACAGTCGTTGGACCATGTTCACCATAAGCACCAGTATTAGAGAGTGTATATACATCTATAGCTTGGATTTTACCTTCTTTTGTAGCACCAATTCGCACGGAAACTTCCATTTCATGGCGAGGTGTAGAAGCTATTTGACATTCTGTACGAGTGAAAATCATTTTAGAAGGTTTTCCTGTTTTATAAGTTACAAAAGCAGGGAAAACTTCAGCTACTACAGTTTGTTTTGCACCAAAACCGCCACCAATACGAGGTTTTGTTACGCGAATTTTTGATTGAGAAATATCAAGAGCGTGAGCTACGATACGGCGAACATGGAATACAATTTGCGTGGAGCTTATGATATTTAAGCGATTATAAGTATCCATGTAGCAGTATGTGCAGAATGGTTCCATCATAGCTTGCTGACAAGCTTTTGTATGATAAGTTCCTTCAACTACAACATCGCAATTTTTTAATACTTCATCAACATCGCCTTCACCTTCAGAACCACAAGCACAGAGATTGCGTTTATTATCTGCACCGACAGGAGCAAGAGAACGCCATGTATCTTCAGGATGAACGAGAATTTTATTATCTTTAGACTTACGGAAATCTAATAATGGTTCTAAAACTTGATATTGAACTTTGATTAATTTTAAAGCTTTATCTACAGCTTGTTCATTTTCCCCAGCAACGATAGCTACAGGGTCACCAACATAGCGAACATGTTTATCTAAAATCAAACGGTCATAAGGGCTAGGTTCAGGATAAGTCTGACCTGCCATAGTGAAGCGTTTTTGAGATACATCTTGATAAGTGAAAATAGCTTCGATACCAGGAACTTTACTAGCTATAGTTGTATTGATATTTTCAATGATAGCATTGGCATGAGGACTGCGTAAAACTTTTACAATCAAGCAATCTTTTGGTGCAACGTCATCAAGATATACAGGTTTACCTGTAACAAGTGACATAGCATCAGATTTCATGATAGGTTGATTGACATATTTTAAATTATCTAAATTAGTCATGCTTGTTCCTCCGTTTTACCATTTTTATAATCTAAAAAGGCACGAATACCACGAAGTTGACCTTCATAACCAGAACAACGGCAGAGATTACCAGCTAAATATTCAAGAATTTCTTCATCGGAAGGATTAGGATTTTCTCTAAATAAAGCAATGGCATTCATGATGAAACCTGGATTGCAAAAACCGCATTGTTCTGCACCTTGATTGGCAATGAAAGCACCAAATTCACGAGCTTCTTCTTGGAGTCCTTCAAGTGTAGTTATATGCTTGCCATCAACACGAGCAGCGAGCATAGAGCAAGATAATACAGGTTTATCTTCAACAAATAAAGTACAAAGCCCACAGTTTGAAGTGTCGCAACCACGTTTTACGCTACTACAGCCATGTTTGCGGACAAAATCTATCAATAATGTATCAGCTGAAATTTCTTCACTGATTTTTTTCCCATTGAGCCATACATTTAAAATCATTAAGCATTTCCTCCTATAGATACTAAAGCACGTTTGACTAAAACATATGCTAAATGTTTGCGATATTGTGCAGAACCACGAATATTAGAGTCTGTTTTTACATTATCTTTTACATAATTTGCAAATGCTTCAATAGTTTCAGGTGATACTTTTTCACCTAAGATATTTTCTTCATCAGCAATGATTACTGCACGATGAGGAGTAGCACCTATTACAGCTTGCCATTTGTCATGAAGTTTAGATACAGCAACAGCCAATACAGGAAAATCTGTTTTTGTCTGTCTATGTGATAAATATGCACAATTTAAAGCAGTTTTTTTCACAATGATATTGACTAAAACATCATTATCATAAGGCATTTTAGCAAATTCACTGATAGGAATGATACCTGCATGATGAAGTTCTACATAAGCATCAAGAGCCATAAATACAGTCAATACATCAGAAAATCCATAACGACCATATATACTACCACCAACAGTAGCAAGATTTCTAAATTGTACACCGACAATATGACGCATAGCTTCTTTCATGCTGTTATTAGTATATTGATTTAAACCAGCATGAAGTTCTAAATCGCGTAATGTTGTCATAGCACCGATTTTAAATTCTGTATCAGTTTCTTCGATAGTATCTAAATTTAAACCAGATAAATCGATAGCGATATTTACATTACCAGTTTGCATTTTCAACCATAACATACCGCCAATGATGCGATTAGTCTTTTTTTGATTTAATTCATAAGCTTCTTCTATAGAGGATACTTTGCGAAATTCTTTGATTGTAAGCACAAAATGCTCTCCTTTCCTTGCTCAAAAAAAGCTATCCGGCAAAATATGTCAGATAGCTTGTAGGTTATTCTTGTGATATTAAACAAGTCCAACCATCTTTTTGTTCTACTTTGCCTTCCTTCATTAAATGTCCTAATGCACGTTTAAAGGCAGATTTACTGATACCAAAGCGTTCACGAATAACTTCAGAAGCGGTTTCATCACAATAAGGCATTTTGCCACCTCGAGCCATAAGTGTATCATAAAGCATTTGAGCATCAAGATTAATAGCTTTTTCTTTGATTGGTCGCATAGAAACATTGATACGACCATCATCACGAATAAAAGTAATACGTGTAGTTAAAGTCTGTCCAACACGTGGCTTAGTAGTCATTTCACGCTTATCTAAAAAAGCGATAAAACGTTCGTCTGTGAAGATAAAAGCACCTTGTTCTGTAAAATTATAAACAGAGCCAGAAACCATATCGCCGACTTTTACATTGTCAGCAGGACGAGAAGCACGACGAATTTCATCTTCAACTTTCATAGTCATAGCTAATCGACCAGATTTATCTGTGTATAATTTTGCCCAAACGACTTCGCCTACTTGTAATTTTCCTCGCATACCAGCATATGGCATAAAGATACCACGTTCAGCACCGACATCTAAAAATGCACCATCACGGCTAGTATTGATTACTTTTAAACGAGCAATCTGTCCTTCACGCATTCTAGGAGTTCTCATACTGGCAGTAAGTCGTCCATGTGGGTCTTTATATAAAAACACAGATACTTTATCGCCAGGCTTTATAGGAGAGGTTTGTTGTAATTTATGCAACAAAATATCATCACTAGTATTGCCTGTTTGGGCATCTAAAAATGCGCCCATTTCACCAACACGTGCGACTTTCATAGTTACTACAGTACTTGGTTGATATTTTTTTTGTTGTTTTTCTATCAATATATTTATTTAACCTCGTTGTTTAATCTTCGTATTCAACAGTAGGAGCTTCGCCCCATAAGCTTTCTAGACCATAGAAACGACGAGCTTCTTCAGTGAAGATATGAGCAACGCAATTTCCAAAGTCTAATAATATCCATTCAGCATTTTGATATCCTTCTTTATGCAAGAATTCTTCACCAGCTTGAGTCATTTCATCTTCAATATTGTCAGCTATAGCACGAACTTGAGTTGCTGTAGTAGCACTACATACGATGAAATAATCAGTAGTAGTAGTTAAATCATGCATATTCATAATCATAATATCTAATGCTTTTTTATCGCTAGCAGCTTTTGCTATTAATTGGCTTTTTTCTTGAGAAGTTAAGGTCATATAAACACTTGCCTTTCTATAATAATTTATTTATGGTTATTCTTCAGCGTCCTCAGCGGTATCTTCTGGAACTGGAGGAAACATATCATTTATTTCTTGTTCTACGCGGGCATTATCTGGTACCCAATCGCCAGTTGGAGTGAGATTACCTGGAAGCATTTTAATTTTTATTTCTGTAGTGCTAAGAGTATCTAATAAATTTATCAGATTAGAAATATCTAAAATGTTAATATTAGTATCAATATTATTTTCCCAAATATCAAGAATTGTTGGCAATGTAGGAATTGTTTCCAAGGACATCATTTTTTCAAATAAAGCTTTGGCAAATTTTTGCTGACGTTGAATACGACCAATATCACCTAAATCATCATTGCGGAAGATGAGATATTGTTGAGACATATCGCCAGTTAAATGTTGATATCCTTGAGTGAGATGGACGGAAGTGCCACTTACAGGGTCTTCATAATCCATATTATTTTCTACATATAAATTAATTCCACCAATAGTATCTACAAATTTAGCTATACTTTTACGGTCTAAAGCTACATATTGAGTTATTGGTATATTTAATAATTGGGAAACAGTATTGACTGTCAAAGGTGCACCACCATAATAATAAGTGAAGCTGAGATATTCTGGGTCTTTGCGACCATCTATAGAGGTCTTGATTGTTCTAGGTAGAGATAAGAAACGTATTTCCCCATTAGTATGATCCATACTTACGAGCATGAGAGCATCTGCATAACGACCAGATTCAGCAATACCTTCAACAGGTTTATCATCTATACCAATGAATAAAATATTAGTGTAATTTTCAAAACGTTTATCAGTGAATTGCGGTGGAATAGGTGGTTTTTGTGGTTTGCTAGGATGTGCTTCTTGGTATTGAGCATATTTAAAACTACCCCAAGAATAAATTTCAGAAATTACAATATATGAGCCATATACAATACTAGATAAAAGTATAAGTACAAGCAATAAACGACCAAGGCGTATACGTTTAATAAGTGGCTTTTTCGTTTTTCTATTCGTAGTTTTTGTTGAAGTTTTAATCTTTTTTGAGGGCATATTATAATTCTCGTTGGAGGAGAATTTCATTACGCGCAGCTACTGTATATGGGTGAATAGTATGTCCTTTACGCATAATAAATAATATGGATTGGTTAAAAGCACTTATCATAACAGTATCAAGGTCTTGTGTCATGGCTTGTTTGCGAAGTTTATCTAAGCCTTCAAATTTACGATGAGGTTCTATCATATCGGCAAGATAAACTATTTTGTCGAGTTTAGACATATTAGCTCCGCCAACAGTATGAGAAGCGATAGCTTTTAAAATAGCAGTATCATGAACATCATATTTTTCTTTAGCAATAGCAGTGCCGAGTGGGGCATGCATTAAAATAGGTAATTGACGGTCAATATCTGTAATATAGAGATGACGTTTTTCACATTCAGCAATTAAATCTTCGGTTGCAAACTCACGTGCACAATCGTGCAATAATCCAGCAATAGCAGCTTGTTCTTCATCTACGCCAAATCGTTTTGCCAAGATGATGGCAGTATCCATTACCCCAAGACAATGAGCATAACGATTAGGTTTCAAATTTGATTGTAAAATAGTTTGCATTTGATTAATATCCACAAGAAACTCCTTCTTTATCCTAGATTAAAATAAATTTTATTAATGTAAATATTTATTTCTAAATATATTTTAATATATTTAGCTTAAAAATCAAATAGTTAAAATAAAAAAACTGCCAGTAAGGCAGTTTTCACTAAAGATATGAGTAATCAATAAGCCGAGTTTTGTTCCACTTGCGTGGTGATAATCATTTATCTGGACTTATAGTTACCTATAAGCTCTAGCGACACAACCCGGAAGGCTCAGCGGGCCACTTCATCCCTTCCCTATTCGGTCTTGCTCCATGTGGGGTTTACCTAGCCGTACAGTCACCTGCACGCTGGTGCGCTCTTACCGCACCTTTCCACCCTTACCTGTATACACAGGCGGTTTAAGTTTCTATAGCACTTTCCCTGAGGTCACCCTCGCTGGACGTTATCCAGCACATTGCCCTGTGGAGCCCGGACTTTCCTCATATACAAAAAAGTATACGCGATTATCTTTCATACTCATGTCTTTAGCTATTAGATTATAGCATTGATTTTTACTGTGGTCAAATGTTTTGGCGACAATATTCGTACATAATCATCGAACCAGCATTTGCCACGTTCAATGATTCAGCATCGCCTTTCATCGGAATGTATATTTTAGCATTACATTTGTCTAATAAATTATCAGAAACACCATTGGCTTCATTGCCCAAAATAATAGCACAATCTTGAGGATAGGAAATATCCCATGAAGCTTTGGCACTATTATCTAAAGCTGTAGCATAAAGTGTTAAATTATGATTTTGACAAAAAGATAATAAATCTTGTTCAGAAATTTTAGTGATTATAGGGAGATTGAATAAAGAACCCATCGCAGAACGCACTACTTTTGGAGAATAGATATCGGCTGTTCCATTTAGGCAGATAATGGCTTTTACACCCATGGCATCAGATGTGCGAATGATGGTACCGATGTTTCCAGGGTCTTGTAATCTATCTAAAATCAGATAAAGTCCTGATTTATTTATTGTAGCTAAATCATCTAAATTGTGATTTTGTATAGGTAAAATCAACATTAATCCCTGTGGAGATTGAGTATCACTGATTTTTTGATAAATATGTTCAGGAACTTCAAAACAAGGACATTTTAATTGTTCTAAAATGGATTTTCCGCGTTCATTTGTAAAGGCTTTTTGTGTGAAAAAACACATTTGCACGGAAATATTTTTGGCAATAACCATTTCAGCATTGCGAATACCTTCTAATATAAATAATTGGTATTTGTCGCGATATTTTTTTTGTTGGAGGCTTAAAGCCATTTTGACTTTGGCATTAGTTAGACTTGTGATTAGCTCCATTATTTTTCTAGAGCCTCCAAGCCATTGATACTTTCATTGCTACCAACAACGATAGCGATATCATTTTCGAGTAATACTTCTGTAGGAAGTGGAGAAATAATTAAATTATCATGACGTTTGATAGCAACAACGTTTAAGCCATATTTAGCACGGATATTTGATTCGCTGAGTGTTTTATTGCGGATAGCTTTTGGCACAGCGATTTCTACAATACTGAATTTTGGTGATAATTCGATATAATCCATGATATTTGTAGAAGCAAGGTTATAAGCAACACGACGAGCCATATCTCGTTCTGGAGCAACAATGCGGTTAGCTCCGATTTTTTCTAATACTTTGATTTGCAATGGACTTTTAGCGATAGCTACGATATAAGGAACACCGATTTCTTTTAATTGGAGTGTAGTCATGATATTAGCTTCAGTATCATCACCGATAGCCACGATTACAACATCGAAATTTAAAATACCTAAAGAGCGAAGTGCTTCTTCATCTGTAGTATCTGCTTGAACTACATGAGTTACTTCATGGCTAAAGTCTTGGACTTTTTCCATATCTTTATCAATAGCAAGAACATCATAGCCCATTTCATGAAGAGATTTAGCGATATTTCTACCAAATCTACCAAGACCGACTACGGCAAATTGACGTTCATTTTGCGGAGAAAATTTCATAATAAAAGCTCCTTTATTTAATCTATTATGTTATATTTTTGTTTTAGCTTAAGGATAATTCTTTGAGTGCGAATTTAATAATATCTTCTGTATTTGTTATATTGCCAGCTTTTTTGAGTACAGAATTGATTTCTGGTTTTGTATAGCCAAGAGAAAGAAGGGCTTGCGTTGCTTCTTCATACATATCTATTTTTTCATCTTCGCTAGGTGTATCAATCAAGATTGGTTGGTCTAAAACTTCATCAGAAATACTTAAGTTGAGTTCAGTTAATTTATCTTTTAATTCTAAAACAATGCGTTCAGCTGTTTTCTTGCCAATCCCAGGGGCATTGGTGAGTAGGCTGACTTGTTTATTTTGGATAGCCCAGATGAGTTTTTCACTAGAAAGACTAGAGAGCAGACCAAGCCCAGCTTTAGGGCCAATCTTAGATACGGAAATCAATTTGCAAAAGACATCATATTCTAATTGATTGATAAAACCATATAATAACATGGCATCTTCACGCACGCTTAAATAAGTAAAGAGTTTGATTTCTTCATTCATTTTTAGTTTTGCACGTGTGCTAGTACTGATAAATACGCGATAGCCGACACCATGAACATCAATAAAGCAAAAATCACTGGCAATATAAGTGACTTTTCCTTGTAAATATCCTATCATAAAATCTTTCCTTGTTAATTTATTTATTAATCATTATTAATTTGACTATAATTTATTTCGCCATGTGAGGCTATTCATACAATGAGTAGTACAGATAGCTACAGCTAGAGCGTCGGCGACATCATCAGGTTTTGGCGGTTCAGGAAGATGGAGCAATTTTGTTACCATGTAGATGACTTGTTCTTTGCTCGCTCTGCCAAAGCCTACTACGGATTGTTTGATTTGTAGCGGTGTGCGTTCGACTAATTCAATTTGATTTTCGGCTGCGGTCAATAAGACGATACCACGAGCTTGACCGACAGGAATGGCAGTAGTTACATTGCGATTGAAAAATAATTGTTCTACGCCCATTACATCAGGTTTATATTTTTGAATAATATCTGTAAGTTCACGATGAATTTTTAATAATCTATCTTGTGGTCGCATCTGTGGACTTGTCAAAATAGCTCCATATTCAATGGCTTTTAGACGGCTTCCTTGCATATCTACAAGACCATAACCACAGATAGCAGTTCCAGGGTCAATACCTAAAGCAAGCATAAAATCCTCCTTTTAGTATATCAAATTTAGCAAAAATGTGCAGTTCACATTATATCATGATAAGAAAAAAAATAAAATAAAAGGAAATCACAGGATTTATGTAAAAATATATAAAAGTATATAAGCTAAACTTGTCTAGGAGGATATGGTATTGATTTTATAAATACGCTATATTAAATAATAATACATAAAAGGAGTAATACGATGAGTGAATTAGAAAATTTAAAAGCAAGACAGCAAGAACTATTAGATAAAATTCAGGAAATAGAAGAGCAATATGAAGGAATAGAAAATGAACATAATGCTCAAAAAATGCAGGAATTAAGTAAAATACAAGCTAAATTAATGGGCAGTCAAAATAACTTAAAACAACAACTGCAATCAGTGCAAGAAAAATTAAAAACTATCAATAATGAAATAGATAAATTATCTTCAACAACAACAATTGATAAAATTCTCGAAGCAATAAAAAATCAGCGTTGGTATTTCTTTAAAAATAAACCACATATATTAATGGATAAAACAACAGGTATACTATGGGCTAATCTAGATTATTTTCCTTATAAAAAAGAAAATGATGCTGGCTATACATTAGATGAAGCAAAATCTTTAGTAAATAATTATAGTATAAATAATATAAATGATTGGCAAATACCTACTTTGGAAGTATTTAAAAATATGATATACGATAAGACTTTTCCTTTTCAACAAGGACGTAATTGGCGAATAAAAGAAAAAGATTATTGGTGTTGTAATATAAATAATTGGTCAAAAAATATAATTGACTTAGATAACTGGGAGGCATACTCGGGTACAAGTTGGATATTACCTTGTAGCTATCATTTAATACAAGATAGTGAATATGAAAAAAATATATTAGAAAATAATAATGTTTATACAGAGAAAGAAAGATTGCGATTTACTTTAGATTTATTTAGAGAAAATGAACTTTTGCCTATATTTAAAAATAATGAAATCACTGATTTATATAAGAAAATCTATTTTGAAAAGCCTAAATTATTGCAAGCATTGAGTGAAGTAGAAACACAGTTAGCACAGTGCGAAGAAGTGAAGACTATAACTGCTGATTTTGATTATATGACATTATTAAATAAATACGATATTGCTTCCATTGATAAATCCATTATCAAATATTATGAAGCTGTACAACAATGGATAGATGAACTAATGGAATACTTAGCTGATTTTGAACAGCAAAAAGAAAGTGTCATTCAAGACTGCAACCAAATAGGTTTGCAATTATCAACAACGTATAAAAATGATAGCAATTTAACAGAGGCAGAAAACGAATTATTAAAAAATCGTCAATATTATTTTAAAGATAAATTAGCTTTGGGCATGGATAAAGTAAAAGCGAATTTATTAAAAGTAAAACAACAAGCTGATGATATCGAATACACTATCAATGAAATCGATGATGGCGATAATGCTATTTATGAATTAGCACAGTTGGAGAAAAAAGAACGTGCAAGTTTTGCATTGATAGCTGAAAACACGGCTAAAATAGTGAATAAAGCATTGCAAAAAATAGATTTCTTTGAACATAATCGCGATTTTATCGTCAAAGCAGTTGAAGTATGGTCTAAATGGAATGAAGATTACAAAGTATTTAAGACTAAACAATATGAAGAATTGAAACACAGCTGTGAAGAAGATGATATCGAAGCAGAAGTTTGGCAAAAATGGTATGAAGATTGGCAGAAATTGCGTTTCACCATTGAAGAAAAGCTCCAGCCAATGATAGCAAGAGGATTAAAAGGCGATATCGAAGCAAAAGAAGAGCAAGAAATACCTATTATCATGCAGGCAATTTACGTTGTAAATGATTACAAAATCGCTGTTGATAATTTTTACCTTGAAGAACGTAAAAATATCTATCAACAATACGTATTCCAAAATTGTGGTGATTTGCAAGAAAAATTTGAAGTGGAAAAAGAACTCTATGCTCGCACTGTGAATTTGCAAAAAGCATTGCAGAATATCATTTTTAATTGCAAAAAAGAAGCAGATAAAATTTTTATCTTGCGTTGGATTGATAATTTAATCGATATTCAAATCAATGAAATCATACAATTTGTAGCAGATAATAATTTAGAGCAGATTTCACAAGAAGTATTGAATGAATTTGCTAAATTAAAGCAAAAAAATTATTATATGTATTTAGCAGATATCAAAGCGTATAGCCAAGAACAAGCTAATCGAGAAAAAGCATATAATTCATTGATTTTCAAAATGCGTAAAGGTTTAATGAAAAAATAATGAACAATTACGATTTAATGAACACAAATGTCTTTCCTAACTATGAAGTGCCTTGCATACCAAGAGAAGAAGAAATATGGGTACAAAAAACGCCCCAAAAAGGCGACCATATCCGCGTACAAAGAATGAATGGCTTATACGCTCATCATGGTATTTATGTATCTGATGAAGAAGTAATCCACTTCACAGGGAAAGATGATGACAGTATATTGGACTGGTCAAAGCCAGAAGTTATACAGACAGATTTAGCTTACTTTTTAAAGGGCGGTATATTGGAAGTAAAAGAATATACTGATGAGGAATTTGCTGATTTATATTCACCTGAACAGATAGTAACTTATGCTAGAGCTTGTTTAGGCGATAAGGGTTATAATCTGATTTTTAATAACTGTGAACATTTTGCCAATGTATGTACTTTGGGAAGATTTCGCAGTCATCAAGTAGAAAAAGTTTTTACGAAACGCAAGGAGAATGATTTTATGGGTATATGGTCTACAATAAAGAGTTTGTTCGGTGGTTCTAGTAGTGGCAGTCGTACTACTACTAATTATAATTATGAACCAGATAAAGTGAAAATAGCACAAATCGAAGCAGAAGCTAAAATTCGTTTATCAGAAATGGAAACAGAACGCGTAGAACTGATAAAACAGGCTCAAATGGAATTATTAAGAGATGAAGCGGAAGCTAAGATTTTAGTAGAAGAAGCGAAAGCAAAAGGCTTCACTGTGATGGCACAGACAATCATGGCAATGCAAGAACAATTGACGCAGATTACTAACAATAGAATTGAAATAATTGAAAGAGCTTCATTGCCTATCGTAAAAGATATTGAAAATATGTATAAAGAATTAAATGATAGGATAGTAGCTGATTACGATAAATATAATACAGAAAAATTGCCAAATTTATTATCTATATTAGAAAAATATCCTGAAGGAACGCCAGCACATAAATTGTATTTCCAACAAATCCAAAATGATATGAATGCTCAAATGAAACATCATGATATGCAGTTAAAGTCTTTAGAGATTAGACAACAGCAAATTATAAGTGGTTTCATTAATAGCAAAGATAAAATATTAGAACAAACAGGCAATTTAACGCAAAATATAATAACAAATTTAATTAAGGATAATTTAAGCTTAGAGGATAAAACGCAATTAAATAAATTTATTTTAGATGATAAACAAGCAAAAATGAGTTTACCAAATAATAAAAAATTGTCATTGACAGAAAAATCACAAGAAAAAAATTAAAATTTGAAGAAAAAAAGAACTGATTTTAAATATGAACTGCACCCCAAAAGTTGGACAAAAAACAACTTTTGGAGGTGCAGTTTTTTTATGACTAAATACTCAAATGAATTTAAAGTTAAAGCAATTAAAATGGTTTTAAAAGGA